>JBJTGO010000139.1:0-1278 GCA_046093985.1 Actinomycetota bacterium | reverse complement strand
GGTATGAAGATGTGGGTCCAAATTCTTTAGAGCCGAAAAATTTCACATGGGGTTTAGGAGCGCTCCTTGATGGTCCAGATCCAGCACGAGAGATGATTGCAAGGAAGTGGGGAAATCCTTATGGTTTTACAGAGAGACTTGACTATATCTTCATCAAGAATGAAATATCAGTGAAGGAGTCGCGACTCATCTCTCATCGAGGGATGAAGGAATCACTTCTCTGGGATTGCAATGCAGCTCAAAAGAAAATGAAGTGCGCACCGAGTGATCATGCTGGTGTCTTTGCACAACTCGCTCTAAGCCCAATGAACCAAACTTCGATTGATGATCCGTTACCAGATAATCAAGTGATTCCTTGGGTCAGATTCACTCTCATCGGGCTCTTACTGCTCGTTCTCTCTCTGATTATCTGGCTTCCATACCGATTTATCCTTCGTCCTCTTGTTATCCTTCCACTACAAACGAGAATGAGGGTTCGAGCAGAGCGGGGAATTGAGATCAATGAGTGATGCGAAATCCAGACTAAGAGATGAAATCCTCAAGAAGGCTGTAGTCCATGGAAAGGTCATTCTCTCCTCAGGTAAAGAGGCTGATTACTACGTCGACTTGAGACGGATCACACTTGATTCAGTTGCCGCACCACTAGTCGGCGAAGTGATGTTGGATCTCACAACAGACTTGGATTTCGAGGCTGTTGGTGGCCTCACGCTGGGCGCAGACCCGGTAGCGACTGCCATGATGCATATGGCGGCTCAACAAGGGCGAAAACTCGACTCATTCGTGGTGAGAAAGAGCGAGAAAGCCCATGGCCTTCAGCGTCGCATTGAAGGCCCGGATGTGAAAGGTAAGAGAGTTCTTGCCGTTGAAGATACATCCACAACAGGAGGTTCTGTCTTGACCGCCGTAGAAGCGCTCAAAGATGAGGGTGCGATCGTGGTGGGCGTTGCGGTGATTGTCGAGCGTGGTGCTAAATCGGCTATTGCTGATGCGGGTCTGGATTATCGCGCCGCATTTTCTCTCCAAGATCTCAATCTCTAATCCCGAGATCTCTTTTCACGATAAGCACGGAAGAGTTCAGTAAATACGGGAAGCGTGCTCAAGAAAATGATGAGCAAAGTCGTAGGTAACAAGTAACGTTCAAATGAACCTGCAAGTCTTTCGCCCACAAAGAATCCGATTGCGATAAAACCAGCACCCCACGTCAGAGAACTGAAGGCGTTGGCAAGCACAAACTTTCGCAGATCAATCCTGGCAACACCACACATCGGATTGATCAGT
>JBJTGO010000138.1:0-2501 GCA_046093985.1 Actinomycetota bacterium | reverse complement strand
TCATCACACCATGTCAATGCATCAGTATCGATCGTCCACTCCAAGACGGTCGATCCAGAACGGATCATCCGTGAGGCGGATGTCGTGATCGTTGCGATCGGCAAGAAGTGGTTCCTCAAAGCGTCGATGATCAAGCCTGGCGCTACCGTCATCGATGTCGGACTCACACGAGTAGATGGAAAGCTCTTCGGTGATGTCGATCCCGCTGTCGCAGAGGTAGCGGGCGCGCTCTCACCTGTTCCTGGCGGTGTCGGTCCGATGACGCGAGCGATGCTCCTCGATAACATCATGCAGATCCATCGAAGGAATTCATCGCGATGATGGTCGCGATCGGTCGGGGCTTGAGTTGGCTAGGCCCTTCGCTCTTCCTGATTGGCGTCATCGCGGCGCTCTTTAGCAACATCAGATATGGCGCCATCATCATGGGGGCGGGAATCATCCTTCAAGTGGGTGCCGATGCGATCCATCGTGGTTGGCGAAGGCCGGTCGCAGTCATCGCACCATTGATCATCGCTGTGGCGTTGATAACAGTGGCGATACTTCTCCCTCGCTCCTCGGTCTGACCGTGATCTGCCGGCAAAGGCAGGATCCTTGCGCCGGTAGGATGTGAAGCAGGCGTGAAGTTGCTGCGATAGCAGGCGCAAGAGAATCAAAGAAGAGAGAAAATCGATATGGCACGTAAAGGGAAAGTCACTGTCGTCGGAGCTGGTTTCTACGGATCAACCACTGCGCTTCGCCTCGCTGAGTACGACATCTTCGAGACCGTCGTCTTGACTGACATCGTCGAAGGAAAGCCAGAAGGCATCGCACTCGACATCAATCAGTCACGAAGTATCGAAGGTTTCGAGACCAAGGTGATCGGTCAGACCACCACCGCAGATGGCAAGGGATATGAGGCGATCTCAGGTTCTGACGTCGTCGTCATCACGGCAGGACTTCCACGCAAACCTGGCATGAGTCGCATGGACCTCATCGGAGTCAATGCAGGCATCGTCCGTGGCGTCGCCGAGAATGTCGCAAAGCACGCTCCCAATGCTGTCGTGATCGTGGTCTCGAATCCGCTCGATGAGATGACGGCACTGGCGCAGATCGCAACCAAGTTCCCACATAACCGAGTGATGGGTCAGGCAGGAATGCTCGATACCGCCCGCTTCACTCACTTCGTGGCCGAGAAACTCGGTGTCGAGGTCTCACGCGTTGCAACACTCACTCTTGGTTCACATGGCGAGACGATGGTTCCGGTACCAAGCCGCTGCACTGTCGATGGCAAACCACTCTCTTCAATGCTCTCAGCGAGTGATATCGCTGAATTGGTCGATCGCACTCGCAATGGTGGCGCTGTGATCGTTGCGCTCTTGAAGACAGGCTCTGCTTATTACGCACCATCTGCAGCAGCAGCGCGGATGGCGAAGGCAGTGATCGAGGATTCCGGCGCAGTGATGCCGGTCTGCGCTTGGGTCACCGGTCAATATGGGATCTCGGATGTCTATCTCGGTGTCGAGGCAGAGATCGGCCGAAGTGGCGTGAAGAAGGTCGTTGAGACCGCTCTCGATAGCGCGGAGTTGGATGCGCTCAAGGTCGCGGCCGAGGCTGTCCGCTCCAAGCAAGCAGATGTAAAGGATCTCTAGGAAGATAAGAAGCCAAGATCGTCAAGAGGGGAAGTAGATGAGCAAGATCAAAGTCGAGGGAACTGTCGTCGAACTTGATGGCGATGAGATGACGAGGATCATCTGGTCTTTCATCAAGGAGCAATTGATCCTGCCGTATCTCGATGTCAATCTCGAGTATTACGACCTCGGTATCGAATATCGCGATGCCACCAACGACCAAGTGA
Source organism: Actinomycetota bacterium (assembly GCA_046093985.1). Classification (GTDB taxonomy): domain Bacteria; phylum Actinomycetota; class Actinomycetes; order Nanopelagicales; family Nanopelagicaceae; genus SYAN01. The sequence continues at coordinate 667 of JBJTGO010000138.1, read as the reverse complement.
CGATCGACTCTGCCAATGCGATCAAGAAGCATGGCGTTGGCGTCAAGTGCGCGACGATCACTCCCGATGAAGCGCGGGTCAAGGAGTTCAATCTCAAGCAGATGTGGAAGTCGCCGAATGGAACCATCCGAAACATCCTCGGCGGCGTCATCTTCCGTGAGCCGATCATCATCAACAATGTTCCGCGTCTGATCCCACATTGGACCAAGCCGATCGTGATTGGTCGTCATGCCTTCGGCGATCAATATCGCGCCACCGACTTCAAGGTGCCAGGTAAGGGAACGCTCACCGTCACCTTCAAGCCAGAAGATGGCTCAGCACCGATGGAGTTCGAGGTCTTCAAGTTCCCGGGTTCTGGCGTCGCGATGACGATGTACAACTTGGATGAATCGATCCGTGACTTTGCTCGTGCCTCTTTCAACTATGGCATCGCACGGAAGTATCCAGTCTTTCTCTCGACGAAGAACACGATTCTCAAAGCCTATGACGGTCGCTTCAAAGATATCTTCGCTGAAGTTTTCGAGGCGGAGTTCAAAACGGAGTTCGACAAACTCGGTCTCGAGTACGACCACCGATTGATCGATGACATGGTCGCCACCTCACTTCGTTGGGAGGGTGGCTATATCTGGGCCTGCAAGAATTACGATGGCGATGTTCAATCAGATAC
>JBJTGO010000137.1:0-18902 GCA_046093985.1 Actinomycetota bacterium | reverse complement strand
CTGAGATAGTCATAGACCTCGGTGATGGTGCCGACGGTCGAACGCGGATTGCGATTCGTTGACTTCTGATCGATCGAAACTGCGGGAGAGAGTCCCTCGATGAAATCGACATCCGGCTTATCCATCTGCCCCAGGAATTGACGCGCATAGGCAGAGAGTGACTCCACATATCGCCGCTGCCCCTCAGCGAAGATGGTGTCGAAGGCGAGCGACGACTTTCCAGAACCGGAGAGTCCAGTGAAGACGATCAGAGCATTACGAGGCACCTCAAGATTGACGTTCTTCAGGTTGTGCTCACGTGCACCACGGACGATCAGATGATCCATCACTTCACACCTGCTATCCCCATGTCACGAAGCTCGCGCTTGAGCTCTGCAATTTCATCACGTAACCGCGCCGCTAATTCGAAGTGCAATTGTCCCGCAGCCTCTCGCATCTGTTCGGTCAAAGACTCGATCAACCCTAGTAGTTCCTCTTGAGGCCTTTGAACCAATGACTTGGTATGGACCCCTACCGGAGCGCTCGAGCGCTTCCGACTCGATGCGAGGAGGTCTGAGGTGTCCTCGCTCTCTCGAACCAACATCTCGGTGATATCTGCGATGCGCTTTCGTAGCGGCTGCGGATCGATGCCATGCTCCTTGTTGTATGCGACCTGCTTCTCTCGCCTTCGATTTGTCTCCTCGATCGCTCGCATCATTGAGTCGGTGATGTTATCTGCGTACATATGCACTTCGCCCGAGACATTTCGTGCCGCTCGACCGATGGTTTGAATGAGGGAGGTGGTCGATCTCAAGAAGCCTTCCTTGTCGGCATCAAGGATCGCAACGAGCGAGACTTCAGGGAGGTCAAGTCCTTCACGTAAGAGATTGATTCCGATCAACACGTCGTAGAGACCAGCACGAAGCTCACTCAGCAATTCGACACGACGAAGCGTATCGACATCGGAGTGGAGATAACGAACCTTGATCCCGCTCTCGACAAAGTAATCAGTCAGATCCTCTGCCATCTTCTTAGTCAAGGTGGTGACCAGTACTCGTTCATCCCGTTCGGCGCGGATTTTGATCTCACCTAAAAGGTCATCGATCTGCCCCTTGATTGGTTTGATCACAACCTTGGGATCGACGAGACCGGTTGGGCGGATCACCTGTTCGACGAACTCGCCCTTGCTCTTCTCCATCTCGTATTTGCCGGGCGTTGCCGAGAGATAGACCTTCTGGCCACTTCGCTCCAAGAACTCGTTGAAGGTGAGCGGACGATTGTCGAGCGCGGATGGAAGTCGAAAGCCGTATTCGACGAGCGTTCGCTTCCGTGAGGCATCACCTTCATACATCGCGCCAATCTGGGGCACAGTGATGTGAGATTCATCGATGACGCAGAGGAAGTCATCGGGGAAGTAGTCGAGCAGGCAGTTCGGTGGCGTCCCAGGTGCTCGGCCATCGATATAGCGAGAGTAGTTCTCGATGCCAGAGCAGAAGCCAAGTTGCAACATCATTTCGATATCGAAGGTGGTGCGCATTCGAAGCCGCTGCGCTTCGAGGAGCTTGTTGCTTCGCTCCAATTCAGCCAGCCTTATATCGAGCTCACCTTCGATCTCCTTGATCGCTCGCTTCATCGTCTCAGGCCCTGCGCTGTAATGGGTGGCTGGGAAGATGAAGATCTCGTCCACCTCATCGATGATCTCGCCGGTCAAAGGATGAAGATGCGTGATTCGCTCGATCTCATCGCCGAAGAGTTCGATTCGGATCGCCAATTCCTCGTAGACCGGGATGATCTCAATGGTGTCGCCTCGGACTCGGAAATTTCCGCGCTCGAATGCCATGTCATTTCGCTTATATTGGACATCGACGAAACGTCGAAGCAGGAGGTTTCGTTCGATCTCATCACCTTTGCGTAGGAGGATCATCCGATCGATGTACTCCTGCGGCGTACCCAATCCATAGATGCAGGAGACGGTCGCAACGACGATTACATCTCGACGCGTGAGGAGGGAGTAGGTGGCCGAATAACGCAATCTCTCGACCTCATTGTTGATCGATGCATCCTTCTCGATGAAGGTATCGGTCTGCGGTACATAAGCCTCTGGTTGGTAGTAGTCGTAGTACGAGACGAAGTACTCCACCGCATTGTTGGGAAGAAGCTCTCGGAATTCGTTAGCCAATTGCGCGGCAAGGGTCTTGTTGGGAGCGATGACGAGGGTAGGTCGCTGCAATCTCTCGATCAGCCAAGCCGTGGTCGCAGATTTTCCAGTGCCGGTGGCGCCAAGGAGGACGACATCTTTCTCGCCGGCGTTGATGCGCTTACTGAGCTCTTCGATAGCTTGTGGCTGATCCCCGGAAGGCTTGATATCTGCAATGACTTCGAATGGACGACCACCGCGAGGAGTACTCACGCTCGCTCGCGTCATCATGCTCCCACGCGTCGAGGCAGGATCTCCTCTTCCCAGATCCTCTCCACTTTGGAGAGCAACTCCTCTTTAGAACCATCGTTCTCGATCACGATATGAGCGATCTTCCTACGATCAGCCTCGGAGGCTTGGCTCGACAACCTCTTGCGCACCTCATATTCCTTCAATCCTCGGGCAACCGCGCGAGCGATGCGAGTGGCCTCCGCAGATTCGATCGTAATCACGAGGTCGAAACGTGCCGCTCCATTTGTCTCGACAAGTAGCGGGATCTGATTGACGATGATGGCATCACTACTTGCATGAGCGATGATCGCTTCAGATCGAGCTCTGACTCGGGGATGGATGATCGCCTCAAGGTCACGGCGAGCGAGGGGATCATCGAAGACGATACGAGCAAGGGCGCTGCGGTCGATCTCACCATCTTTGAGGATAGTGTCACCGAATCGTGAGACGACTTGGTCGTAGCCTTCGCTGCCCCGCTCGATCACTTCGCGTGCGAGTTGATCGGAATCGACCACGATGGCGCCGAGCGCGGCGAGATATTCACCTACGAGCGACTTCCCTGAACCGATCCCTCCAGTGAGAGCTACGGTCAACACAGGAAGAAAACTACTCGCCTGCTCCCGCGGTTGTCGCTTCGGATGACTCAGCACCTTCTGCAGTCGCTGCGAGGGCATCTGCTGCCTTCGCCTCAGCCTTCTGCTTCTTGTGGGCAACGAAACGAGCCTGAGCTTCGGCGTATTGACGCTCCCACTCCTCGCGCTGTGCCTCGAATCCTGGCTTCCACTCTTGGGTTTCGGAATCGAAACCTTCCGGGTAGATGAAGTTGCCACTCTCGTCATAACGAGCAGGCATGCCATATTGAGTCGGATCGAATGCTTCGATCTCGACATCATGGCCCTCGTTGGCCTGCTTGAGTGAGAGCGAGATTCGACGTCGCTCAAGATCGATGTCGATGATCTTGACGAAGAGTTGATCGCCGACCTGGACTACCTGTTCCGGGATCTCGACATGGCGCTCTGCCAATTCGGAGATATGGACCAATCCTTCGATGCCATCGAAGACACGAATGAACGCACCGAATGGAACTAACTTGGTCACTTCACCCGGTACTACTTGACCGATGGTGTGGGTACGAGCGAATGCCTGCCAAGGATCCTCTTGGGTCGCCTTGAGTGAGAGCGAGACTCGCTCGCGCTCGAAATCGACTTCAAGGACCTCGACCGTCACTTCATCGCCGACTGCGACGACTTCACTTGGATGATCGATGTGCTTCCATGAAAGTTCTGAGACGTGAACGAGTCCATCAACGCCACCAAGGTCGACGAATGCGCCGAAGTTGACTAAGGATGAAACGGTTCCAGTGCGTACCTGACCTCGTTGGAGTTGGTTGAGGAATGAGGTTCGAGATTCGGATTGTGTCTGCTCGAGGTAAGCGCGACGAGAGAGGACGACGTTGTTGCGATTCTTGTCCAACTCGATGATGCGAGCCTCGACCTGCTTGCCGATATAGGGAGTGAGGTCACGGACGCGACGCAGCTCCACCAGCGATGCTGGGAGGAAGCCACGAAGACCGATGTCGACGATCAAGCCGCCCTTGACGACTTCGATGACGGTTCCGACGACGACTTCGTCACGATTCTTCTTCTCTTCGATCTCTCCCCACGCCTTCTCGTATTGAGCGCGCTTCTTGGAGAGGATGAGACGACCTTCTTTGTCCTCTTTGGTCAGGACGAGAGCTTCGACGCGATCTCCGACCTTGACGATCTCTGAAGGATCGAGGTCATTACGGATGGAGAGTTCGCGTGATGGGATCACACCTTCGGTCTTGTAGCCGATATCGAGAAGTACTTCCTCGCGGTCTACCTGTACGACGATCCCGGATACGAGATCTCCGTCGTTGAAATTCTTGATTGTGCCTTCGATCGCTGCGAGAAAATCCTCAGCAGTACCGACATCGTTGAGTGTGACGTTAGTGGACAAGATGCTCCGTTGGACAAGGGACTAGTAGGGACAGGGACATGCCTCCTGGAGAGATTTCCGACGGATTGAGTGTCGAGATGACAGATCCAGCGAATACCGCGCTAAGAAGCGGGTGAAGGGTACTTAGCGACACTCGCGGGGGTCAAACTGACCTCAGTGGGCAGCGGCTTCCCAGCTCTCTCCGATACCGACATTGACCTCAAGGGCGACATCGAGGGAAAAGGCCTCTCCCATCGCCTTTCTGACGATCGATTCCAATCGCTCCTCTTCCCCAGGCGCGACTTCGAGGATCAATTCATCGTGGACTTGAAGGATCATCTGCGAGCGAAGGCCCTCTTCTTTGATCGAGCGTTCAAGAGCCAACATCGCCAACTTGATGATGTCTGCAGCAGAACCTTGAATCGGAGCGTTGAGAGCCATTCGCTCGGCCATCTCGCGTCGCTGTCGATTTTCACTTGTGAGATCTGGAAGGAGGCGCCTTCGCCCCAACAGGGTCTCGGTATATCCCTTAGCACGTGCTTGCCGGACCACATCCTGGAGATAGTCACGGATGCCACCGAAGCGCGCGAAGTAATCATCCATCAACTTCTGCGCATCCGATGGTGAGAGGTCAAGTTGTTGCGCCAATCCATAGGCAGAGAGTCCATACGCGAGGCCATAGGACATTGCCTTGATAGTGCGCCTTTGATCAGCGGTCACAGCCGAAGGTGAGACTCCAAAGACCCTCGCACCGACTGTGTTGTGAAGATCTTCGCCAGAGGCGAAGGCAGCGATCAGATCTGCATCCTTGGAGAGATGGGCCATGATCCGCATCTCGATCTGACTGTAATCCGCAGTCAAGAGAGATGTATAAGGATTCTTTGCGACGAAGCATTCCCGGATCCTTCGCCCTTCGTCGGATCGAATCGGGATGTTCTGCAGATTCGGATCGATCGATGAAAGGCGTCCCGTTGCAGTGACAGTCTGTTGGAATGTCGTGTGGATCCTGCCATCTCGCGAAGATGTGATCAGTCCATCGATGATGCTCGAAAGCTTTCCAACCTCACGGATTCGAAGTAGTGCGGTCAGGAGAGGATGTTTAGTCTCCTGGTAGAGCCAGAGGAGTGAATCGGCATCGGTGCTGTAGCCGCTCTTGATTCGCTTCGTCTTCGGAAGTTTGAGTTCATCGAAGAGGATCACTTGCAACTGTTTCGGCGAGTTGACGTTGAATTCGTGACCTGCTGCGGTGAATGCAGCATCACTATTGCTCCTCACCTCGCTCTCGAAGTGATCCCTCAGTGAACGCGCCTTCTTCTCATCGAACCCGATGCCTCGATCTTCCATCCGGGCAAGGATGAGAGTGAGCGGAAGTTCCATCCGGTCCAGAAGTTTCAACTGATCGCTCTTCTCGAGTTGGCTTTGGATTCGTTGCCGGAGCGGCCATAGGAATGAAGCGATGGTGGGATCGAAGGGGTTCTCAGAGAAGAGATCGACTTCCTTCGGGAGATCTTCATTGGCCTCGTAACCGAACTCCTCGCGCACGATCTCAGCGATATCCATCTCGCGCTGTCCTGGGTTGAGCAGATAGCGCCCCAGCTCGGTATCGAAAGAGAGTTCAAGAGTGATGTGCTGATCTACTCCGTGAAGTTGGCTCTTGAGCGCGTGACCGAAGATGGTGCAACCACCGAGAGTGAGGGCCTTAGTTAGAAAATTAGATGCAGATCGGACTTCGCCCCAGATGACGACACCTTCTTTCGGTGAGATCGCTATCGCATCCCCTAAACCCGTTGTAGGTGCAACAAGGATCGCCACTTCGCCTTTCATCTCTGCAAGGAGTTGATCCTCATTTGCTTTCGAGACCGAGAGGTCGCTCTCTGCTCTCTTGGAATTCGTTCCCGTAGATACTCCATCTGATTCGCGATCTCGGCTTCCGCTAGGAGAAGTTGTCGCGGCTGGAAGTTTTGAGATCCGATCTCGTAAGGTCCTGATCTCGAGGTCGTCGAAGATCTGTAGCGCCTTCTCTCGATCGACGCCCGGCCACGATCTCTCAAGAAGTTGCGCTCTCTCCTCGCTCGCAATGGGCACATCATCGACGAGATGAGTCAATTCGCGATTGAGTAGGACTTGGGCGAGCGCACCGCGAAGAGACTCCCCCGCCTTCCCGGAGATTTGGTCGGCAGAGGCGACAAGGCTCGAGAGCGAGCCATGCTCTTGGATCCACTTCATTGCAGTCTTCTCACCAACGCCAGGAATCGAGGGCAAGTTATCGCTCGGATCTCCGCGAAGTGCTGCGAAGTCCGGGTACTGCTGAGGTGAGATCCCATAGCGATCTATGACCGCTTGGGTATCCATCCGCGCCAGATCGGTCACGCCTTTCTTCGGATAGAGGACGGTGACACCAGGTCGCACCAACTGGAAGGAGTCCCTATCTCCAGTCGTGATCAACACTTGTGTCGTTGCATCCCCATCAAGGGCTGCTTTTGCAAGCGTTGCGATCAGATCGTCTGCCTCATATCCCTCACGCTCGATCACCGGGATACCGAAGGCATCAAGGATCTCGGAGATGAAGGAGAGTTGGGATTTGAACTCTTCCGGAGACTTAGCGCGATTGGCTTTGTACTCTGGAAACTTCTCGCTCCGAAATGTCTTGCGGGATACATCGAATGCGACGATCACTTGATCCGGTTTCTCCTGTGCCAGGAGGTTGATCAGCATGGAGGCGAATCCATAGATGGCATTGGTGTGCTGTCCGCTGGAGGTAGAGAAGTTCTCCACCGGTAAGGCATAGAAGGCTCGATAGGCGAGCGAGTGACCGTCGAGCAGGAGGATCGTGCGAGGCGAGCCTTTGGCCTCATCCCGTGATTTACTCACATCAGCGAGTGTGCCACAGCGAGGGATTCCCTTATCATCGCCACATGTCCGATGATGGTTCGATCCCCGATTACATGGAATTCCTCATGAAACGTGGGAGAGGCGAACTTGGGTTGAAGATGGGGATCGAGATTCTCGAAGCTTCACCGGACCGTGTCGTCGGCAGAATGCCGGTGGAGGGCAATCGCCAACCCCTCGGCCTCCTCCATGGTGGCGCAAATGCAGTCCTCGCAGAAGGTCTTGGATCGATTGCATCGCAACTCCATGCCGGCCTCAATAGGACTTCGGTGGGCATCGAGATCTCATGCACCCATCACAAATCTGCGACTCAAGGTTTCGTCACTGGAGTAGCGACCGCCATCTCACGAGGTAAGACCGTCACCTGCTACGAGATCGTGATCACGACAGATGAAGGCGTCAAGACCTGTACCGCGAGGTTGACCTGCCTCATCCTTGATAGGCCACCGAAACCGCTCGCCTGAGGGTCAAATTTCCCTCCCAAAAGTGATGATTACCGGATAGGGCTTGGCTAGGATTCCCGGAATCTCTTGACCCACCTAAACGGAAGCACTCGACGCTGAGGAGTCACGCCTGATCGTGAGATCTGCGACAAGATCGAAGAGCGCAACACGAAGCTCTTCCCGCCCGCTCATTGAACTTCTGCGCCGTGGAGTCGTCATCATCGCGCTTGCCTTTCTCACCCCACTCTTCCTCTCTTCCCATGCCTCAGCAGAAGAGGTGACCACTTTTGGTGGCACAGTGCTCGACTCTGAGAAGAAGCCACTAGAGGGGATCCTCCTTACCGTTCGCGATACGACGAGCGAGATCGGCCGCGTCACGACAGATGCGGAAGGGCGTTGGAGTTACTCCGTCGATAAGACCGGTAACTACTGGGTCAAGCTTGATGTGAACACACTTCCATCGGGTCAAGGTTTAACAGAGGGCGCCGGTGAAGAGAAGAAGGTGATCGTCTTCTCGCTCGGCAAGACCCTCACCGTTCTCTTCCCTATCGGCGAGGGCGCAGAGCGCGTCTCCACCTTCGACCGCACCATGCAACTCGTGGTCGATGGCGCAATCCTCGGCCTTGTCATCGCGCTTGCCGCGCTCGGTTTGAATCTTGTCTTCGGCACTACGGGTCTGACCAACTTCGCGCATGGTGAGATGTTGACCCTTGGCGGTCTCTTGGCTTACTTCTTCAGCGCGGTGGTTGGCCTCCCGGTCATCGCGGCGATACCAGTGGCAATTCTCGCCTCTGCCTTCATCGCCGGATATCTCCAAGATAGATTCTTATGGAAGCCACTGCGCAGACGCGGAACCGGGCTCATCGCCATGCTTGTGGTCTCGATCGGCTTTGCGATCCTGGTCCGTTACTTCTTCCTTTTCATCTTCGGTGGCGATACCAGGCAGCTGCCGCAATACGCTGGTCAAGAAGGACTTACTTTCGGACCAGTCTCCATCACGCCGAAGTCGATCATCACTACATCGATAGGCATCATCCTTCTCATCCTTGCGACCCTCTGGCTCCTTCGCACACGGATGGGCAAGGCGAGTCGCGCCGTTGCCGATAACCCCGCCCTCGCTTCCGCATCAGGTGTAGAGGTTGAGCGCGTTATCAGAGCGGTCTGGATCCTCAGCGCAATCCTTGCCTCCTACGCCGGAATCATGATCACAGTCAATCAAGGCGTCTCTTTCTTGATGGGGCAAGACAATCTTCTTCTTATCTTCGCAGCCGTCACTTTGGGAGGGCTCGGAACGGCCAACGGCGCCGTCGTCGGATCACTTGTGATCGGCCTCTTCATCCAGCTCTCCACTTTGGTGATACCGACCGAGTTGAAATACGTCGGTGCGCTCTTCGTCTTGATCGTGATCCTGCTCGTTCGCCCTCAAGGAATCCTCGGCAAGAAGGATCGGGTGGGCTAAATGGATTTCCTCTTCATCATCCAGCAATCACTCAGTAGCGCGATCGGTGTCAACACCATCATCTTCGCTCTTGCTGCGATTGGTCTGAACATGCACTTTGGATACACCGGTCTCTTGAACTTCGGGCAGGCGGGCTTCCTCGCAGTCGGCGCCTATACCACCGCAGTTCTCGTCGTCTCTTTTGATTTCTCACTCTGGGCTGCGCTCGGAATGAGCATCTTGGCATCGGTCCTCTTCGCACTCCTCCTTGGTGTTCCGACGCTGCGCCTTCGCGCGGATTACCTGGCAATCGTCACCATTGCTGCAGCTGAGATCGTCAGGCAGATTGCACGCTCGGCAACCTTCAACGATGTCCTCGGTGGTTCTGATGGCATCACCGGAAAGTTCGGAAAGGCCTACTTCGATCTCAATCCATTCAAAGAGGGTCTCGAGACGCCGATCCTTCGCTTCTCCCCGAACGATCTCTGGGTGGTGATCACTGGATGGCTCTTAGTAGCAGCGGTACTCGGCTTCATGTGGTTGATCGTCAATTCCCCCTGGGGTCGAGTCCTCAAAGCGATTCGTGAGGATGAGGAAGCGGTCCGATCCATCGGAAAGAACGTCTATCTCTACAAGATGCAGTCGTTGATCCTCGGTGGTGTGATCGGATCCCTTGGTGGAGCCGTCTATGCCCTCTCCAGACAATCCGTGCAGCCAGATAATTACAGCACCTTCCTTACCTTCTTCGCTTATACCGTTTTGATCCTGGGCGGCGCGGCTCGCGTCTTCTCCCCCGTGATCGGTTCAATCATCTTCTGGTTCCTCTTGGTCTTCGTGGAGCAAGTCCTGCGGCAAGCAGTCGAGCAGAACTACATCCCAGATTGGCTGATCAATGCCAACCAAGTCTCCCAAGTGCGATTCATGTTGGTCGGACTCGGTCTCATGCTATTGATGGTCTTCAGGCCTCAAGGAATCTTCGGCGACAAGAAGGAGTTGGCACTCGATGCACGCGCCTAACTCAACCTACGCTGCCGAGGCCCGAAAGGCGCTGGTCTCCCTTGATCCACGTCCGGGTGTGGATAAGCCGGATCCGATCATCGTTGCTCAAGGAATCAAGCGTTCCTTCGGCGGACTCACGGCAGTCGATGTCGCGAAGATGCAGGTACAGCGCCACTCCATCACTGCGCTCATCGGACCGAAGGGTGCCGGCACGACAACTCTCTTCAACCTCCTCACTGGATTCGATCGTGCTCAAACTGGTTCGTGGACCTTCAATGGAAATGAAATCTCCAAAACTCCACCCCATAAGATCGCAAGACAAGGGATGGTCCGAACATTCCAACTCACCAAGTCCCTCTATCGCCTGACCGTCATGGATAACATGCGTTTGGCAGCGACTGCTCAACGCGGCGAATCGATCTTCCTCTCGCCACTTCGCTTCATCTGGGGTTCGCAAGAGAAGGAGATCACTGAACGCGCTGAGATGCTCTTGGAGCGATTCAAATTGATCGATAAGAAAGATGATTTCGCAGCCGCGCTCTCTGGCGGCCAACGTAAACTCCTGGAGATGGCTAGAGCCCTAATGGTCAATCCTGAGATCGTGATGCTCGATGAGCCGATGGCGGGAGTCAACCCCGCGCTCAAGCAATCACTCCTCGGTCACATCCGTTCACTCCGCGATGAGGGCATGACTGTGCTTTTCGTCGAGCATGACATGGACATGGTCCGGGATATAAGTGACTGGGTGGTTGTGATGGCGCAAGGTCAGATCGTTGCCGAAGGGGAACCCCATGAGGTGATGAGGGATCAAGCCGTCATCGATGCCTACCTCGGCGCACACCACGATATGAGCCTGGAAGCGGAGGATCGCTGACCATGGCCGCCTTGATCGAAGCGAAGGAAGTAGTCGCCGGATACCTACCAGGAGTCAACATCCTCAATGGGTGCAACCTCTACGCCAATGAGGGCGACTTGGTCGGGATCATCGGACCCAACGGTGCCGGCAAGTCAACGCTCCTCAAATCGCTCTTCGGTCTGGTCAAGGTGCGAGAAGGTCACGTCACCTTCAAGGGAAATGAGATCACCAACAAACGAGCGGATGAACTCGTTCAGATGGGCATCGGCTTCGTTCCGCAATCTAACAATGTCTTCCCATCACTGACGATCGAAGAGAACCTACAGATCGGAGCATTCCGCTCCCCCGAGAAGTATGAAGAGCGCGCCGAGTACGTGATGGGACTCTTCCCTACATTGGCGAAGCGGAAGTCACAGAAGGCGGGATCACTCTCAGGCGGCGAACGACAGATGGTCGCGATGGCGAGAGCGCTGATGATGGAACCATCTGTCCTTTTGCTCGATGAACCGAGCGCAGGACTTAGCCCTGCTCTTCAAGACGAAGTCTTCATCTTGGTACGCAAGATCAATAAGACCGGCGTCACGGTCATCATCGTGGAACAGAATGCACGTCGTTGTCTGCAAATCGTCGATCGCGGCGATGTGCTTGATCAAGGTAAGAATGCATATGAGGGAACTGGCAAGAGTCTCGCCGTAGACCCTAAGGTTGTCGAGCTTTACCTCGGCACCCTGGGCCGCGACCAGTCCGACTAAGGAACTCAGCGAACTTAAAGGAGAGAACCCCTGACCCTCTTTCGAGGGTCAGGGGTTCCGACCATTACTGGTTAGTTCTGAGCAGGGACATCACCAGTGATGAACTCATCAGCCTTAGCTGTGAATGCATCGTTGGCGGTGTACTCATAGATACCCATGGTTGCGACAGATGGGTCACCGTAGGAATCGAATTCGATCGGGCCAGAGACGCCGTCGTAGTCGATATCCGTTCCATCAGCAATCAACGCCTTGCACTCTGCGAAGGTGTAGCACTTGGTGCCACCTGCAGATACAGACTGGAGATTGTCGCGGATGGTAGTTCCATCAGTTGCGCCACCTTGCTCTGCAGCAAGGGCGATCAATACCACTGCGTCATATGACTCAGGAGCATATGAGAAGTCAGTGAGTGCTGGATCGACCTCGAGGAGGCGGGTCTTGAGATCCTCAGAAGCGAGAACGCCAGGAAGGGTCGCCTTGACGCCCTTCATGATGCCTGCTGGAAGATCCTTGTATGCCTGCGAGGAAAGGTTTCCGTCGACGAGGTAGGTCTTTACCTTGTTTGGACCAAGACCTTGTTTGATCAACTCAGCGAGGACCTTGGTGGTCTCGTCGAAGCCGATGATCGCAATCGCATCTGGGTTCGCTGCCTTTGCCTTTGCGACATCAGCGGAGAACTCAGCTGCCTGTGGGTTGTAAACGATGTTGGTGGAAGTACCGCTGAATGCAGCGATTGCGTACTTCGCAAGACCGTTACCGTATGCGTCATCGAGGTTCATGAAGACTGCATTACCTGAACCGCCAGCCTCTTGGCCGCTGACATCTTGTGCCATCAACTGTCCGAGGACTGCACCTTGGAATGTATCTGGTGGAGCCGAACGGAAGTAGAAGCCGTCATCAGCGTAGGTGGTGAGGTCAGGTGAGGTGTTTGCTGGCGAGAAGTGAACGATGCCAGCGGTTGTGATCTTGTCGATCACGGTGAGCGAGACACCAGAGGATGCCGCACCGACGATTGCGCTCACACCAGCTGCGATGTGTGCATCAACAGTCTGCTGTGCGATATCGGTTGAGGTATCTCCTGAGTCACCGCGAACGTGCTCAACTGGGTTTCCAAGCACGCCACCTGCGTCATTGATGTCCTTGACAGCGAGGTCGACGCCTGCGAACTCTGGTGGTCCGAGGAATGCGAGGTTTCCAGTCTCAGGAAGAAGTGAACCGATCTTGAGTGGGCCGGAAGCATCGCCACCATCGCTGGAGCAACCAGCGACGACGAGACCTAACGACGCAAGCACTGCAAGAAGAGTCACCTTGAGTGATTTCTGCATTTTTTGCCTCTCGATTGTTTAGACCTCTCCCCAACAATCAGAGGGAGAGATTTGGAGGGCCAAGGCTAACCGGCAGGCTCCTAATTTCTCAAGAATTGAGAGCAAATCTCTCTCCCGCCATCTCAAATCGTGGGATAAAGGGTCTCAATCGAGGGCCTTTTCGGGGCTGATCACCGCTTCCGCTACCGCTCGCATCGAGACTCGCCGGTCCATCGCCGTCTTTTGAATCCAGGAGAAAGCCTCTGGCTCAGAGAGGTTGAGTGCGCCCATCAAGACTCCCTTTGCTCGATCGATGATCTTCCTCGTTTCGAGGCGCTCATGAATATCGCGCACCTCTTCTTCGAGAGACTTCATCTGACGAAATCGAGCGATCGCGATCTCGATCGATGGCTGGAGATCAAGGAGCGTAAAAGGTTTGACCACATAGGCGATCGCACCAGCCTCGCTCGCGCGATCGATCAATTCCTTCTGACTGAATGCGGTCAGGATCAAGACTGCGCATACACCTTGGATCTGAGAAGCGGCTGAGATGCCATCTAGGACGGGCATCTTCACGTCGAGGATCGCGAGATCAGGTTGGAGAGTCTTGACTGATTGAACCGCTTCTTCGCCATTGGTGGCCTCACCGACCACTTCATATCCGGCGCCGGCGAGCATCTCCACAAGATCCATTCGGATCAGCGCTTCATCCTCTGCGACCACGATCCGATAACTCACGTGCCCCGAGTCGGATTTGAACCGACACTATGCGGTGTTTGAGACCGCCCTCTCTACCGTTGGAGTACCGAGGCTCTGGTCAAATTATAGCGATGCTAATTCCGGTAAGCAGCCGCGGAACCATCGACCGCTGCACCGATGATGTGTACGCGCATCGCGTTGGTAGAACCGGGAATTCCCGGTGGCGAGCCTGCGACGATCAAGACGCTCTCGCCTTTTGCGACGGTGCCACTCTCGATCAAGATCTGGTCGACCTGTCGCACCATCTCATCTGTGGTCTTGACCATCGGAACAATAATCGGTTCAACACCCCAACTCAGGGCAAGTCGATTGTAAGTGGCGCTCTCTGGAGTACAAGCGAGCATCGGTATCGAACAACGTAGACGAGACATCCGACTCGCCGAATCACCACTCTGTGTGAAAGCGACCAGGTACTTAGCGCCGATGATCATCCCGACTTCCGTCGCTGCTTTGGTGATCGCACCACCCTTTGTCTTGGGTGCATGTTTCAACGCAGGGATGAGATCAAGGGCCTCGCTCTCAGTCTTCTCGATGATCCTTGCCATGGTCTGTACTGCCTCAATCGGATATTGACCAATGCTCGTCTCGCCAGAGAGCATCAAAGCATCTGCGCCATCAAGGACAGCATTAGCGCAATCGGTTGCTTCGGCACGAGTTGGCCTCGGATTGTTGATCATCGAATCAAGCATCTGGGTTGCAACGATCACCGGTTTTGCCATCTCGCGGGCGGCCGTGATGCACCTCTTCTGCACCATGGGTACATCCTCAAAGGGAAGCTCGACCCCGAGATCTCCGCGTGCAACCATCAAGCCATCGAAAGACTCGATGATCTCATCGAGATTGGCGACTGCTTGAGGTTTCTCAATCTTCGCAATCACCGGAAGACGCTTTCCTGCCTCTTCCATGATGGCAAGCGCCTCATCGATATCGCCACCGCGACGGACGAAGGAGAGTGCGATCAGATCCGCACCTACTTTGATCGCCCACCGAAGGTCGTCTCTATCTTTATCTGACATGGCAGGGACTGATACCGCAACCCCTGGAAGATTGAGCCCCTTGTTGTTACTGACACTGCCACCCTGCAGGATCTCTGTGACGACATCGGTCGCCGTCACCTGGGTGACTCGAGCCATGATGTTGCCATCATCGATAAGTACGAGATCACCAGTTGAGCAATCCCCAGGAAGGCCCTTATACGTTGTACTGGCACGCTCAGCGTCTCCATCGACATCATCGACAGTGATGGTGAAGGTGTCACCTTTGGCGAGTTTGTGTGGTCCTTTGCTGAATCTTCCTAAACGAATCTTCGGCCCTTGAAGGTCGACCAGGATCGCAACGGGTCTTCCCGCGGCTGCAGCGGCACTTCGGATGAGAGAGAAGACCGCTTCATGCTCTGCATAATCGCCATGCGAAAGATTGAGTCGAGCTACATTCATGCCTGCTTCAATCAATTCTGAGATTTTCGTCTGAGAAGCGACGGCAGGGCCAATAGTGCAAACAATCTTCGCTCTTCGTTTCACATCCATGGCTGCGAACATAGTCACATCCTATCTTTCAGCGCTTCTCGTGCTCTGCACATTTTCTACAACTTCCTCAATAACTTCATCTATAAGTTCTTTGCAACTTCTCACTTCTTCCGACAGCTAGAGCGTAAGCGGACGCTCGCTCGCAGCGATGGTGCTCGGCAATTGCTCGCGTCCAGTGAGATAGCGATCGACTGCTGCGGCAGCGCTTCTTCCTTCTGCGATCGCCCAAACGATCAATGACTGTCCGCGACCTGCATCACCACAGACGAAGACGTTCTCAAGATTGGTCTGATACTCGTCATCTCGAGCGATGAGTCCACGATCGGTAAGTGTGAGACCGAGCTCATCGACCAACCCACTTCGCTCTGGACCTGTGAAGCCCATCGCGAGGAGAACCATCTCGCACTCGATCTCATGCTCACTCCCAGGGATGGGATGAAATTGACCATTCTCCAATCGAGTTTCGACCACCTGGAGCGCACGGAGTCGACCGGCATCATCGGCTAAGAACTCTTGCGTTGCGATCGAATAGATTCGCTCGCCGCCTTCTTCATGGGCGCTACTGACGCGGTAGACCATCGGATAGGTCGGCCACGGTTGATTCTCCGGACGCGCCTCTGTAGGCCTTGGCATGATCTCGATTTGCGTGACGGACTTTGCACCTTGTCGTATCGCGGTACCAAGACAATCTGCTCCAGTATCCCCTCCACCCAGGATCACGACTCGCTTACCTTCCGCGTTGATCTGCGGTTGACCAGGTAACTCAGAGAGCGCTTGCTTATTTCCCCAGGGTAAGTACTCCATCGCTTGATAGACACCTTCGTACTCGCGACCAGGTATCGCTAGCTCTCGCCATTGTGTTGCGCCAGTTGCAATGACGATCGCGTCACACCGGGATTTGAGTTGAGCAACGGTTAGATCGCGACCCACTTCGACGCCAGGTCGAAACCTCGTTCCTTCGCGCTCCATCTGTGCTAAACGTCGATCAAGGATGCGCTTCTCCATCTTGAACTCCGGGATTCCATAACGCAATAAGCCACCGATCTTCTCAGCGCGCTCGTAGACGACGACGGTATGTCCAGCTCGAGTCAGTTGTTGTGCCGCAGCAAGGCCCGCCGGACCACTACCGATCACAGCGATCACCTTGCCGGTGATGCGATCTGGCTGTTGTGGCGTGACATGCCCTCGATCGAAGGCTTCTTCGATCGTCCTTAGCTCTACCTGCTTGATGGTGACTGGGTCTGCGTTGATGGCAATCACGCACGCGGTCTCGCACGGAGCGGGACAGAGTCTTCCGGTGAACTCTGGGAAGTTGTTGGTCGCGTGAAGACGTGCAATCGCCTCCTCCTTCTCCCCTCTCCAGATCAAGTCATTCCACTCTGGGATCAGATTGCCGAGTGGGCAACCTTGATGACAGAACGGGATCCCACAATCCATACATCGACCAGCCTGTCGTTGTAATTCGTGGAAGTCCTGATCCTGATAGACCTCCTTCCAATCGCGGATCCGGATATCGACCGGTCTGCGCTCAGGGGTCTTTCGCGCTGTATTCAAGAAACCTTTTGGATCAGCCATTGCTTGCCTCCATTACAACCTTCTCAACATCAAGGCCCTCGCGCTCGGCTCTAGCGATCGCATCAAGAACTCGGCGGTAATCCCGTGGCATGACCATCGTGAATCTGTTGAGTGAACCACTCCAATCAGCGAGAAGTTCGGATGCAATCTCTGAACCTGTCTCGGCATGGAATCGCGAGATCGACTCTCTCAATCTCGCTGCCATCGAATCATCGACGGAGAGGAGATCGACCATCTCACCATTGATCTTGAGCGCATCTGCATCAAGGAGGAAGGCGACGCCACCTGACATTCCTGCCGCGAAGTTTCTTCCGGTGGGACCGAGAACCACAACCGTTCCACCTGTCATGTACTCGCAACCATGATCGCCGACCGACTCCACGACGGCGGTGGCCCCCGAATTCCTGACACAGAAGCGTTCGCCAACGACGCCTCGGATCAGGATCTCTCCTGAAGTGGCGCCATACCCGATCACATTTCCTGCGATCACATTCTTCTCTGACGCAAAGTTCGCTCGCTCATCGGGCCTAACGATCACACGTCCGCCGGAGATACCTTTTGCGACATAGTCGTTGGCATCGCCATAGAGTCGAAGCGTCAGTCCTTTCGGTATGAATGCAGCGAAGGATTGCCCTGCCGAACCATGGAAGGTGATGGTGATTGAGTCATCGGCGAAAGTGATTCCACTGCGCGTCATCTCAGAACCAAGCATTGTTCCGACAGTTCGATTTCCGTTGCTGATCGGAAACTCGAGGTTGACCTGCTCGCCGGTTCGTAGCGCTTTCTCGGAGTGTCGGATCAACTCTCGATCGAGCGCGCGATCAAGTCCATGATCTTGTGAGGTCTTGCGACGTCGTGGCGCTTTGTCGAGTCCTGATGGGAAGCGAAGGATCGGAGAGAGATCCAAGCCACTCGCCTTCCAGTGATCGATCGCAGCCCGGGTCTCGAGATGCTCCACTGCACCGATCGCCTCATCCAAGGTGCAAAATCCCAGTGATGCGAGTATCTCCCGCACCTCCTCGGCGATGTATTCGAAGAAAGTCTCTACAAACTCAGGCTGCCCGGTGAACTTCTTTCGTAACTCCGGGTTCTGAGTTGCAACACCAACAGGACAGGTGTCGAGATGACAGACCCGCATCATGATGCAACCTGAGACAACAAGTGGTGCAGTGGCAAAGCCATACTCCTCTGCACCTAAAAGCGCGGCGATCACGACGTCGCGTCCGGTCTTCATCTGACCATCGGTCTGCACCACGATTCGATCACGCAATCCATTGAGCATCAATGTTTGCTGCGTCTCAGCGAGGCCGAGTTCCCAAGGCGCGCCAGCGTGCTTGAGTGATGTCAGTGGTGATGCACCTGTCCCGCCATCGTGACCCGAGATCAGGACGACATCAGCATGCGCCTTACTCACGCCCGCTGCGACGGTACCTACACCGACTTCAGCAACGAGTTTGACGTGGATGCGGGCGTGCTCGTTTGCATTCTTGAGATCATGGATCAATTGCGCCAGATCCTCGATCGAATAGATGTCGTGATGTGGTGGCGGTGAGATCAGACCGACTCCTGGCGTCGAATGTCGGACCTTTGCAATCCACGGATAGACCTTGTTGCCAGGTAGTTGACCGCCTTCGCCCGGCTTTGCGCCTTGTGCCATCTTGATCTGCAAATCATCACTATTGACGAGATACTCACTTGTCACGCCGAAGCGACCGCTTGCAACTTGTTTGATTGCCGAGCGTTTCGAATCCCCATTGGGAAGTGGTGAATCTCGCTCCGCGTCTTCGCCTCCTTCTCCGGTATTGGATTTGCCTCCGATGCGGTTCATCGCAATCGCCAGCGTCTCGTGTGCCTCCTTTGAGATCGATCCATAACTCATCGCGCCAGTAGAGAAGCGCTTGATGATCTCGCTCACCGGCTCTACCTCATCGATCGAAACCGGAGTTCGAAGGCCCTCCTTGAATGTGAAGAGACCTCGAAGCGTCATCAATCTGCGAC
>JBJTGO010000136.1:0-4312 GCA_046093985.1 Actinomycetota bacterium | reverse complement strand
ATCTGGGAGGGTGGACTCGGGATTTGGGGAGCAATTGGTCTCGGTGGCGTCGGTGCCTGGTTTGCATTTCGTTATCTGAAGAAGCGAGGTGATGTTGGAATCTCATTCGCACAATTCGCGGATGCGATTGCACCCGGCATCCTCTTTGCACAGGCAATCGGACGCTTCGGAAACTGGTTCAATCAAGAATTGTTCGGTAAGCCCACAGAACTTCCATGGGCACTTGAGATCGATCCTCGCTATCGCCCTCTGGGTTACAGCGAATTCGAGACATTCCATCCCACTTTCCTCTATGAAGCGCTATGGAGCACGTTGGTGGCGATTCTCTTGATACGTCTCACCGCTCGATTTGCAACCCATCCTGGTCGCGTCTTTGCGCTCTACGTCGCGCTCTATTCATTCGGTCGTCTCGCGATCGAGCAACTTCGTATCGATGAGGCAAATGAGATTTTCGGATTCAGGCTCAATACCTGGACTTCTCTTCTCGCCATCGTGCTAGCGTTGATGGTCTTCCGCAATCTCAAAGCGAAGAGTCAGACGGAGTAGCGATGCCAATCGAAGAGGTACAGAAACGAAACGAGAACCATCGCACCCATCGCACTGGTTGGTTGCGAGCCGCGGTTCTCGGTGCGAACGACGGTCTTGTCTCCATCTCTGCGTTGATGATCGGTGTTGCCTCTGCTGGTGCCAATGACGTAGTCCTCGCTGCTGGTATCGCAGGTATCGCAGCCGGTGCCATGTCGATGGCGGTTGGAGAGTATGTCTCAGTTCGTTCCCAGAACGACATTGAAGAAGCGGATCGCAAACTTGAACAGGAGCATCTCGAAGAGGACCCCGAGGGAGAACTCGAGGAGTTGACTCTCATCTATATGGAGCGAGGACTCTCGAGAAATCTCGCTGAGCAGGTCGCTAAGGAATTGCATGCGAAGGATCCACTCACCGCTCACCTTCGCGATGAGCTAGGTCAATTCCATCTCACCAGAGCAAGACCGCTTCAGGCTGCGTTCGCATCTGCATTGAGTTTCGTCGCCGGTGGCGTCATACCAATCTTCGGCGCACTCGCTCCGACTCTGGGCGGCAAGGTTCTCACCATCGTCCTCATCACAGTGGTGGGCTTGATCCTCGCTGGCATCTTCAGCGGCATCAGCGCAGGTTCTTCGATCACGCGCTCTGTGGTTCGTATCGTCTTCGGTGGCTCGCTCGGTATGTTGATCACGGCGGGCATCGGTCACCTCTTCCAGATATCGGGCATCTAAGGCTCATCCTGGTTCGGATATAGAACATCCCTGCCTGACATATCGCCGTAAGCGGGCGTAGACTTCACCTCTCTTTCGGGCCATCGTCGTCCCACTCGCATCATTGAATTCCGCGAAGGAAATCGACCATGGTCTATGCATTGGGCACTCCGACCCAACAAGGTCTTTACGATCCTTCATTCGAGCACGATGCATGTGGCGTCGCCATGATCGCAACGCTCAATCGAGAACCGAACCATGCGATTGTTCAATCTGCTCTGCAAGCACTTCGCAATATGGAGCACCGTGGCGCCTCAGGCGCTGAAGTCAACAGTGGCGATGGCGCCGGGATATTGATCCAAGTACCGGACCGATTCCTTCGTGAGGTTGTGGATTTCGCGCTACCGGCTCAAGGTCACTATGCGACGGGTATCGCATTCATCCAATCCAAGGATTTCGATGAAGATCTCTTGGCAACGATCGCCCGTGAAGAGAAGGTCAAGGTCCTTGGTTGGCGTGATCTGCCGATTGATCCCAAAGATTTGGGTAAGACAGCTCTCTCAACGATGCCGACCTTTAGACAGATCTTCATCACGGCGGGGGATGGACTTTCTGGCATCTCTGATATTTCTGACATCGAGTTGGAACGTGTCGCCTTCACTTTCCGAAAGAGAGTGGAGCACGCGCTACCGATCTACTTCCCATCGCTCTCTACACGGACCCTCGTCTACAAGGGGATGTTGACCACCGGACAGTTGGAGGACTTCTTCCCTGACCTCTCCGATCCGCGACTTGAGTCTGCACTTGCCCTTGTCCACTCACGTTTCTCCACCAATACCTTCCCGTCGTGGCCATTGGCGCACCCTTATCGCTACATCGCTCACAACGGTGAGATCAATACCGTTCGTGGTAATCGAAATTGGATGTCGGCGCGCGAATCCCTCTTGGCGAGTGAACTCATTCCTGGCGAGATCTCTCGTTTGCTCCCGATCGTCAATCCCAACGGGTCTGACTCGGCATCGTTCGATGAAGTATTGGAGTTGCTCTATCTCGGTGGTCGATCACTTCCACATGCGATCTTGATGATGATTCCGGAGGCGTGGGAGAACCACGCAACGATGTCGAAGCTCCGTAAGGATTTCTATCGATTCCACGCTTCACTGATGGAACCGTGGGATGGACCTGCTTGTGTGACATTCACTGATGGGCGACAGGTTGGCGCTGTCTTGGATCGAAACGGACTTAGACCATCACGCTTTTGGATCACCAAAGATGGTTTGGTGATCCTCTCGAGCGAAGTCGGAGTTCTCGACATCGCCGCCGATCGCATCGAGCGAAAGGGTCGACTTCAACCGGGGAAGATGTTCTTAGTTGATATCGAAGCGGGACGAGTCATCGAAGATGACGAGATCAAGGATCGCCTCGCAGCAGAGGCGCCCTATGGTGAGTGGCTCGATGCGGGGATCGTGCGACTTTCAGATCTCCCCGCCCGTGAACACATTCTCTATCCGCATGCATCGGTCGTCCGTCGCCAACGCGCCTTCGGTTATACGGAGGAGGAGCTCCGCATCCTCCTCACACCCATGGCAAAGAATGGTGCCGAACCGATCGGATCGATGGGAACCGATACTCCAATCGCAGCGCTCTCGACGAAGCCACGTCTTCTCTTCGATTACTTCACTCAACTCTTTGCACAGGTTACTAACCCACCTCTCGATGCGATACGAGAGGAACTAGTCACTTCTCTAGGTGGTTCCATCGGTCCAGAACACAACCTTCTCGATCCGAGTCCAGCCTCTTGTCGGCAGATCTCACTCGCTTTTCCAGTGATCGATAACGATGAATTGGCGAAGATCATCAATGTCAATGCGGATGGGGATCATCCTGGATTCTCCGCGCATGTGGTTCGGGGACTTTTCCCGATCGCAGGTGGTGGCGAAGCCCTCGCCGCACGTATCGATGAGATATGTGCCGAGATCTCAGCCGCGATCGCAGACGGTGCCCACATGATCGTCTTATCTGATCGCGATGGCGATGCTGAGAATGCGCCGATTCCCTCGCTCTTGCTCACTGCTGCAGTCCATCATCATCTGATCCGTGAGAAGACACGCACTCGTGTTGGTTTGATCGTCGAGAGCGGCGAGGTGCGTGAAGTGCATCATGTCGCGTTGCTGATCGGATTCGGCGCAGCCGCCGTCAATCCCTACCTTGCAATGGAGAGTGTGGAAGATCTGGTCTTGCGTGGGATCGTCACCGGAGTGAGCCCAGAGAAGGCGGTGCGCAATCTCATCAAGGCACTTGGGAAGGGCGTCTTGAAGGTGATGTCGAAGATGGGTATTTCCACCATCGCTTCGTATACCGGCGCACAAGTTTTTGAAGCCATCGGTCTGGCGCGACCTCTTATCGACAGATACTTCGTCGGATGTACCTCGAGACTCGGTGGCGTCGACCTCGACGTGATCGCGCAAGAGACGATTGCGCGCCATCACATCGCATATCCGCCGGGTGGCGAGATCCCAGGAAGCAAGAAACTTCCAATCGGTGGCGAATATCAGTGGCGCCGAGAAGGCGAGCCACATCTCTTCGACCCCGAGACCGTTTTCGCGTTGCAGCACTCAACGCGCCAGAAGCGTTATGACATATTCAAGCGGTACACCAGTCGTGTCGATGATCAGAGTCGCAGATTGATGACGCTTCGAGGTCTCTTCACATTCAAGGAGGGCCTTCGAACTCCGGTTTCGATCGATGAGGTAGAGCCGGTGAGCGAGATCATCAAGCGCTTCTCCACTGGCGCGATGAGTTATGGATCGATCTCAAAGGAAGCACACGAGACGCTGGCGATTGCGATGAACCGCATCGGAGGCAAGTCCAATACCGGCGAAGGCGGCGAAGACGCGGAGCGATATTCACCACTTCCCAATGGGGATTCGAAACGCTCGGCGATCAAACAAGTTGCAAGCGGTCGCTTCGGCGTGACGAGTGAGTATCTCGTCAATAGTGATGATTTGCAGATCAAGATGGCACAAGGCGCAAAGCCGGGCGAAGGCGGTCAACTACCTGGCAACAAGGTCTATCCG
>JBJTGO010000135.1:0-7399 GCA_046093985.1 Actinomycetota bacterium | reverse complement strand
CTGAAGAAGCATGACCTTCGTTGGTTGGGACTTGTCGTCTCACTTGCTGCGCTCCTGACGCTAGGCACTGCGACCACACTTCTCTATGTCGAGAGTGCGCCACTTGTGCCAGCGCTCAAATCACCCTGGCTTTTGATCCATGTACTTGCTGCGATCATCTCGGGTGGCATCTTCCTTCTTGCAAACTCACTCGCCAGCGCCTATCTCATCCTGGAGAAGATCGAACGCGGCAAAGGTCGCGGTCCGAGGGCCTTGCGACTTCCCTCACTCGATGCACTCGATCAACTCACCTATAGATTGATTGCGCTGGTCTTTCCGATTTGGACCTTCTCCATCATCGCTGGAGCCATCTGGGCTGAAGCAGCATGGGGTCGTTACTGGGGTTGGGATCCCAAAGAGACATGGGCCTTCATCACTTGGGTCGCTTACGCCGCCTATCTTCATGCCCGAGTCACCGCGGGTTGGAAAGGGAAGAAGGCAGCCTGGCTCTGCCTCATCGCAGGTTCGACATTCCTCTTCAATTACATCTACGTCAACATCTGGGGAACCGGAAAGCACACCTATAGCGGACTCTGATTCCTCAACTCTTTGCGAGGAGGTCGGCAGATTGTGCGCGTACTTCCAGAGACCTCTTAGAAAGTCAGGGTTATCGTCGGGTGGCAAGATCTTTCGCTTTGATCGAAAGCCACCGCCAAATCCCTTTCCCTTCGGTCCTGCGATGAACCAACCGATGGGACCTAGTGCAAGGGTTTGTGGCCCGAAGAGGATGATGATCAATATCCAGCCCCATTTGGGGAGATTTCGCACCTGTTCCTGATCCGTTTGTGCGCACTCCACCAAGGCATAGATCGTGATGCCAAAGAGGATGATCAAAGGTAGGTAGCGCAGCATGGGGCGAGGTTACCGAACGCTAAGCAGGAGCGCCAAAGAGAGCAGTAGCGCGAAGAGGATTTGGAACTTGCCTGTTGCTTCGAGCGCTGTGATCAACTCGCCTCTCGCAATCACCTTGCGTAGTGATAGGAGTTGTGGCGAGAGAACGAGAGCAAGAAGCAGAGATGGGAAAGAGGTGGTCGTGACAAAGATGATCAATGAGAGCGAGATAAGGACCCAGTAGAGAACGATGCTTCTCTTCTTTCCGATCCGAACCGAGAGCGTCCTCTTCCCGGCAGTGATATCGGTTTCGATGTCACGGATGTTATTGAGTAAGAGGATGCAGCAGGCGATAGAACCCATTGCGATGGCAATCAGCGTGATTCGAAGGTCGATCATCTCGGTATGGACGAAGAATGTGCCAAGGGTTGCGACGAGGCCGAAGAAGATGAAGACCGAGATCTCGCCGAGTCCACGATATCCGTAAGGATTTCTTCCACCGGTGTAGCGCCAGGCTGCGATGATCGCTATCGCTCCCACCAGAAAGAGCCAGAGTGAGGTCGTGAAGGCAAGATAAGAGCCTGCAGCCATCGCGATGAGGAAAGCAATGTAGGCAGCGCGTTTCACGCTGGCGGCGCTCTTGGTTCCGGTTGCTACAAGGCGCATCGGACCGATGCGATCTTTATCGGTGCCACGGACTCCATCGGAGTAATCGTTGGCGTAATTGACCGCTATTTGAAGTGAGAGCGCGACGATGAGAGCCGCGATCCCATGCGAAAGCGAGAAAGAGTCCCCTGCGTAGGCGCTCGCAACGAGGACGGGTGCGATTGCGGCTGGCAGCGTCTTGGGTCTCATCCCAAGGAGCCAAGGATTGATCGTCAGATCACCGACTCTCTTTCGACTTGATGGTGCGAAGCACCTTCTCGCGATCAACCTTACCGAGCGCGCTTCGTGGGATCTCTGCGATGCGGTAGATGTCTTGTGGAATCGCGTGACGACCGAGCGAGATGCGGATCTTGCCTTGTAACTCCTGCCAGTGGTCGACTTCAATTGAAGCAGTGGTCGCGATTGCAAGTCGTTCTCCCCACTCAGCATCAGGGTGGGTGAATGCCACTACCTCACCATTGAGAAGTGGCGTCAAGAACTCTTCGACGGCACGGAGTGAGATCTTCTCGCCACCCGAGATGATCACATCATCGATTCGTCCGACGATGACCAATTTTCCATCATCGAAATGTCCGAGGTCGTTGGTGAGATACCAGCCATCGGAGTCGGCGATTGTTGTGGTCATCTCGCCTTCACCTGCGGGAAGGTAGTAGGAGGCGAGTGATTCGCTCTTGATCGCGATCCTCCCCTCTCGGATCTCGATCTTCGTGCCTTCAAGCGGGATACCGTCATAGACGCAACCGCCAGAAGTCTCGGTCATCCCATAGGTCGAAGTGACCTGAACTTGCGCATCACTTGCGCTCTTTCGAAGTTCAGCGGAGAGCATCGCGCCGCCAACCAAGACCCGATGAGCTGATTGCAGGTGCCTTAGTAGGAATCCACTCTCGTTGACGGCACGGTGCAATTGAGTTGGGACGATTGCAGTGAAATCAGCACTTGGAATGGTCTCAAGCGATGTGTTGCGAAGATCAATGGGTTCTCTTCCGAGTTCTAGTGAGCGGACCAATACATTGACGCCTGCGATATGTGTGAGTGGAAGCAGGAGCGACCAGGTATCTCCAGGCGCTGCACCGAGATAATCATTTGAAGCGCGTGCGGAGGCGAAGAGCGCAGCGGCGCTCAGACCGATCTCCTTCGCTCGTCCGGTGGTGCCACTTGTTGCGACGACGACGGCGACGTTCTCTGGTACCGATTTGAGTGAAGGATTGCTCTGCTCTGCGAATCGCAGCGCAGGACCAGTTCCATTGAGCGCTTTCGCAAGCGAGTCGAGTATCTGTGGCATCTGCCACTCAGCGGTTACGTGCTTCACGCCCCGCTTGGCGTTCGGATCCATATCACGCGTAGGCTATCGGCTTGCTATGAGTAAACCAATAAAGAGAGAACTAGGTTCTCGTCACATCCCGCGATGGCAACCGGCCCCAGAGAGCGCTGACTTCACCGATGTCAGGTACGAGACCGCTGAGGGGATGGCGAAGATCACCATCAATCGCCCTCAGGTTCGCAATGCTTTCCGCCCCGAGACTTTGGCAGAGCTACAGATCGCTTTCAATGCGGCTCGCGATGATGAGAGCGTCGGCGTGATCATCTTCACTGGTGAAGGTTCGGAAGCGTTCTGCTCTGGTGGCGATATCTCGGTTCGCGGTGATGATGGTTATATCGGTAGCGATGCTTTAGGGAAGAAAGGCATCGGTCGACTCAATGTCTTGGATCTTCAAGTGCAGATTCGACGGACACCAAAGCCTGTCGTTGCGATGGTCGCCGGATGGGCGATCGGTGGTGGACATGTATTGCATGTGGTCTGCGATCTCACCATCGCAGCGGAGAATGCGAAGTTCGGTCAGACCGGACCGATGGTCGGATCATTCGATGGTGGTTATGGCTCAGGACTCTTAGCGCGTCATGTTGGTCAGAAGAAGGCGCGCGAGATCTGGTTCCTCTGCAGGCAATATGACGCCAAGGAAGCGCTCGAGATGGGATTGGTCAACGCAGTCGTACCGGTGGATCAACTTGAAGCCGAGACAGTCTCATGGTGTCGAGAGATGCTTCGCCATTCACCGATGGCGCTTCGTCTTCTCAAGGCCGGAATGAACGCAGCCGATGATGGTCTTGCAGGTGTGCAACAACTTGCTGGTGATGCGACGCTCCTCTTCTATCTCACCGAAGAAGGACAAGAAGGACGCGATGCATATAAAGAGAAGCGTCCACCTGACTTCGGACGATTCCCGAAGCGCCCCTAAGGCGCGAGTAGCCATGAAACCGGATCTCTCCGAGATTCTTGCTTCGCTTCGCGTCCTAAGACTTCCGATGCGCACTCTTTTTCGTGGCATTGAATCTCGCGAAGTCGCTCTCTTCGAAGGACCTTATGGTTGGGGAGAGTTCTCACCCTTTCTCGAATACGACGCAATCGAATCTTCTCGCTGGCTTCAAGCCGGAATCGAAGCCGCCTTCCAGCCACCGGTTCCAACACTTCGAAATAAGGTCTGGATCAATGCGACTTTGCCAGCGGTAGATGATCCAAGTGAGATCGCACGGATCCTCTCGTGGTACCCGGGCGCGAGAAGAGTGAAGATCAAGGTCACTGAGGATCACGCGAGGAATATCGCGAGAATCGAAGAGGTTCGAAGGCTCTTTCCATCGATTCTGATTCGTCTCGACCTCAATGGTGTGATGGGCGTAGATGAGGCAGTCACATTCTTGGAACCGCTTGCAGGTGGGATCGAGTATGTCGAACAGCCCTGCGAAACCATCGAAGAGTTGAGGGAATTGAAATCAAGGATCGATATCAAAGTAGCAGCAGATGAGGTGATTCGAAAGAGTGAGAAACCACTCTCACTCGATCTCTCTGGAGCTGCAGATCTCATCGTCCTCAAGAGTTCTCCGCTCGGAGGGATCAGAGCGGCGATGGCAATAGCTGATCACTTTGCCTTGCCAGTCGTTGTCTCGAGCGCACTGGAGAGTGCGGTCGGAATCTCACAAGGCTTGCACCTTGCTGCATCACTCAAGGAGGAGCCAACGGCTTCAGGACTTGCAACCGGTGTTCTCTTCACTCGTGACGTCGCGCGCCACGAGATCGAAGATGGCGCCATCGAAGTGAAGAATCTCTCATCTATCGATCGTTCTGCTCTCGATTCATTGGCAGTGGAGAGCGAGCGTTTCTCCTGGTGGCAGGATCGGCTCCGTGAGAGTTATGAGGTCCTCTTCTCGTGAGTAATCCATCGACCAAACTTGCGCGACACATCGTTCGGCGATTGATCGAACTCGGTATCAGTGATGTTGTCATCGCTCCGGGATCGAGGAACGCACCACTGAGTCTCGCTTTCTCAGATGCAGCGGCGAAAGGTCTGATCCGCACTCACATCCGGATCGATGAGCGCGGTGCCGCCTTCTACTCACTCGGTATTGCGAAGGCGACGAAGCGTTATGTCCCAGTCGTCTCCACGAGTGGAACTGCGGTCGCGAATTTCTTCCCCGCAGTCCTTGAGGCCTATCACTCCAATGAACGCCTCCTTCTTCTCACTGCCGATCGTCCGGAGAGGCTAAGGAAGACCGGTGCGAACCAGACCACCTTGCAACAAGGGATCTTCGGCACCTTCGTCCTCAAAGCGATTGATACCGGCGCACCCTTCGAACCGAGCCATCTCCTTGGAAATGGCGGTCCGGTCCACTTCAACCTGCAATTCGATGAACCACTCTTGCCAGAGGTGGAGGCCGGAGATTCCAGTGATTGGCTCGATGGGATCAAAATCAATCCACATGAAGAGAAGTTCATCGTGCCAGGTGAGATTGCGATCAATCAGAACCGTGTCGTCCTCGTCGTTGGCCATGATCGTGCCGGATTCGGAGTCGAAGAGATCAGCGCATTTGCCCGAAGTTCGAAGGCGGTTGTGATCAGTGAGGATCCGATCTCATTCGAAGATGCGATCCCACATGCTTCCTTGATCCTCTCCAGTGAAGAGGTGCGAAAGGATCTTCTTGCCGATCTGGTCATCGTCATCGGTCGCACTACCCTCAACCGTTCACTCAATGCATATATAAGTAGTGCGAAGCGAATCATGGTGATTGACCCACGCACCGCCGAGATCGATACTCGAAGAAGTGCGGATGAGATCCATCATGTCCTTCCTAAGGTTGTCGCGACGAAAGCGGATCAAGAGTGGCGCGAGCGTTGGCTCTCCTATTTCACTCTCGCCAATGAAGCGATCTCATCGAGTGCGGAGTGGAGTGAGGGAAGAGTCGCGGCGGCGGTAGCGCAATTAGAGATGGATGCCTTCTTCGTCGCGTCATCTAGACCGATCCGAGATATCGAGGCCTTTGCGATACCGCGTGAAGGTTCGTCGCCACGAGTCTTCGCACATCGAGGACTTGCTGGAATCGACGGGAATCTCGCAACTGCGATGGGAATCGCCCAGAACTTCGCCAAGACCGTCGCACTGATCGGAGATCTTGCATTCCTCCATGATGTTTCGGCCCTTGCTAATGGAATCGATTCTGATCTCACCATCATCGTCGTTGACAATGATGGCGGCGGGATCTTCTCCACCCTGCCGCAACGAGGAGTCGAACATTTCGAAGAGGTCTTTGGGACGCCTCACGGGAAGGACCTTCAAGGGATCGCCAAGTCTTTTGGTCTTCGCTCTATAGAAGTGGGATCTGTGAGTGAGCTCTTGAGTGCCTATGAGAGCAAGCCCAAGAAGAACGAGTCGAGGATCCAAGTCATCATCGCCACGATGCCAGATCGCGAGGCGAATGCGGATAATCTCGATGCGATACGAGTTCGCTTTGCCGAATTGGCGCGAGAGTTAGTGGCGCGCTAGGGCGCCTTGGATCGCAGCGAGTTTCGCTTCGCTCTCGGCATATTCAGCGGTTGGATCCGAACCTGCGACGATGCCACAGCCTGCGTAGATCCGTATCGATCGTCGCGATGTATCGATCTGGCCACACCGAAGCGCAATCCCAAACTCACCATCGGATCGGATATCGACCCATCCGACCGGACCTGCGTAGCGACCGCGACTTATCTCTTCGACCTCTCTTATGGAGCGTTGGGCACGCTCACGCGGCGTTCCACAGACCGCTGCCGATGGATGAAGTCGTGCCAGGAAATCGAAGAGATCAGGTGGATTGACCGCATCAGTGACAACGCCAGTCACATCAGTTGCCAGATGCATCACATTAGAGAGGTGAAGTACGAAGGGCGATTCCGGCACGTTGGTAGATGAGCAGAGCGGCACTAAGGCATCTGCTACCGAACGAACGGCATATTCATGTTCTTCCAAATCCTTCGAGGAACGAGCAAGGGAAGCGGCGAGGGCGAGATCCTTCTCATCATCACCACTTCTTTTGATCGTTCCGGCCAGAACGCGTGATGTGACAAGTGATTTACTCAAGCGAACCAATAACTCTGGCGTCGCACCGACAAGTCCTTGATGTGAGAAGAGCCAGGTGTTGGGATAGTCAGCGCCAAGAAGTTGCAAGAGACGCCTGGTGTCGATTGTCTCTCTCTTGCCCTCTTCCACCGCGCCATCGAGGGCGCGAGCGAGTACCACCTTCTCTGCCTCGCCGCTTTGGATGAGATCGACGATCGCTGCGACATGGCTTCGCCATGCATCGCCATTCTCACCTCGCCATCGAAGCGATAGTGGGACTTGCCTACTTTCGATCGCCGTGATCTCGGGTTGTGCTCCATCACCAATCCACGTGATCCAACGCCGCTCACCGCGCTTTCCTACGACGATCTCTGGGATGAAGAGGCTCGACGGTTCGCTGCTATCGAATGCGAAGGAGGCGAAGAGGATCGGTCCGGTCCCAGAGCCATGGACGTTGTTATGGATATCGAGTTCACGGAGCGACTCTTGCCACCACT
>JBJTGO010000134.1:0-1905 GCA_046093985.1 Actinomycetota bacterium | reverse complement strand
ATGGTCGTGGCTGATGTCATGCGCTTCGCTCTCTATCTATCCATCCCCATAGTCGGCAATTACTTCTGGCTCTATACGGCAACCCTTCTTGCAGAGACAGTTACTCTCTTCTGGAGTCCTGCAAAAGAAGCAACGGTTCCTAATCTTGTACCGCGCCACAAGCTTGAGTCAGCCAACCAAATTCAACTTCTTGCAGCCTATGGAACCGCACCGCTTGCTGCTGTTGTCTTTTCAATTCTTGCGCTCTTCAATTCCGCCCTTTCTGGAATCCTGAATTGGGAGAATTCAACGGCAGCGGACATTGCCCTCTACATCAATGCCTTTTCTTTCCTTTATGCCGCCTACATCGTCTACACACTTCGAGAGATCCCCTCAGGATCTGCAGCCACCGAGCATGGCTCATCCGTATTTCAATCCTTATCCACCGGTTGGAAGTTCGTAGGAAAATCATCCATTGTTCGAGGACTCATCATCGGAATGGTCGGAGCATTCATCGCTGCCGGCGCTGTCATAGGACTAGCAAGGACCTTCGTTGATGATCTCCGTGCAGGCGAAGCGGCGTATGGAATTCTCTTTGGCGCAGTCTTCACGGGACTTGCTTTAGGCATCACTCTTGGACCCAAGTTACTTGCGCAGTTTTCACGAAGGCGAGTCTTTGGCGCCTCACTAACTACTGCTGGCTCTTTTCTCATTCTTCTATCTCTTGTTCAGAACCTTGTCTTGGCGATCCTCATAACCGTGATTTTGGGCTTCTTTTCAGGGATTTCTTGGGTTACTGGATTCACCATGCTTGGCCTTGAGGTCGAGGATCAACTCCGAGGAAGGATCTTCGCATTCATACAAAGTCTCGTCCGGGTAGTTCTGATTCTTGTGTTAGCGATTTCACCACTCGTGGCAGCAGCAATTGGTCGCCACACCTATGAGATATTCGAAGTGACTCTGACCTATAACGGTGCCGCCTTCACGATGCTCTTCGCAGGACTGATTGCGACAACAGTAGGTTGGTTCTCGTATCGAAAGATGAAAGATAGACCAGGCATCTCTTTCTTCGCAGACGTTAGAAGCGCCATTCGAGGTGATCTTGGTGCATCACTAGATACAGCGACTCCCGGACTCTTTATTGCCTTTGAGGGAGGTGAAGGTTCTGGAAAATCCACGCAATCAAAACTCCTTCATCAGTGGTTGCAAGAGAAGAGCATTCCTGTAATTCTGACTCGAGAAACAGGAGGCACGGAATTGGGCCAAGGTCTTCGAAGCATTCTCCTATCTAAGGAGACTGGACATATTTCACCTCGTGCTGAAGCTCTTCTTTATGCCGCAGATCGTGCGCATCATATTTACTCTCTAATCCAACCAAGTCTTGAAAAAGGTGAAGTCGTTATCACTGATAGATATTCTGATTCATCAATCGCTTATCAGGGTGCAGGCCGCATACTTTCATCAGAGGAGGTCGGAAGGATCTCTCGTTGGGCGACGAATGCTCTGACCCCGCACCTAACAGTCATCCTTGATCAAGCACCATCAATAGGACTAGCGAGAATAACGGAGGGTGACCGGCTTGAGAGTGAGTCTCTCGACTTCCATGAGCGAGTGCGGGACGAATATGCCATTCTGGCAGGGGCTGACCCTGACCGGTACTTAGTCCTTGACGCCACCTTGGATGTGCAGGAGCTGGCGCTGAGGATTCGGGATCGAGTGCGACCCCTCTTGGAGGTTCGATCGCTGATCAGTGGTCATTAGGACTTCTCGATTCGGGCAGAATGCGCTTATGCAACTGGACCATGTCTCGTATGCCACCTCTCACGATTCTGTCATTGATGTAGTTCAACGGATTGGGAGCCAACTGGGAGCCTCATTCATCGATGGCGGCATCCATCCTCAATTTGGTACTCGCAACTTCATACT
>JBJTGO010000133.1:0-8099 GCA_046093985.1 Actinomycetota bacterium | reverse complement strand
CGCCATCTGCGCCATCAACTCCAGAAGCGGTTTCGCGTCATCAGCGATGGCGGTAGAGGAGAGCGCTTCGTGGGCTTGCTCTGCTCGGTCGCTAATCATCTCCTCGACTTGGGCTAGCGCGCCACTTGAGATGATCACCTCACGCAATCTCTCGATCCGTTCTTGGTCGAGATGTGGGTCACCTAGGGCAGTGAAGATCTCTCGCTCATCGCTTCCCTTGACTGCAAGGGCGATCAAGACAGTTCGCTTCCCCTCACGGAGATCATCTCCAGCTGGTTTACCAGTCTCATCGGGATCACCGAAGACACCGAGGATGTCATCGCGAAGTTGGAAGGCTTCACCGATAGGGATGCCGTAACGTGAAAGGGCAAGGAGAGTCTCATCACTTCCATGTGAGAGTCGCGCACCGAAGTGAAGTGGGCGTTCGATCGAGTACTTGCCGGACTTGTACTTGGCGACTTTGAGTGAGCGATCAGCATCTACGGAGGCGAGGGACTGTTCGTGGACATCGAGGTATTGACCTGCCATCAACTCCACGCGAAGTTCGTCGTATATGGGAAGCACGGAGAGAAGTCGATCCGAGCCAACACCAGATCGGTGAAGAATGAGATCAGCCCAGATCAGGGCGAGATCACCTAAGAGGATTGCGCTCGCTTCGCCATACTTTGCACTATCTCCCGACAATCCTGCCTGGCGATGCATAGATTCGAAACGTCTATGGATAGAGGGATTTCCTCGACGTGTATCCGAGCCATCCATGACATCGTCGTGGATGAGAGCGCATGCGTGGAGGAATTCAAGTGATGCCACCGCCTTGACCGCAGCACGATCTGGGCTCTTACCTGTCACTGCCATCGAGCCGATGGCACCGAGAAGAGGGCGAAAGCGCTTACCTCCATCGATGAGGAAGTTGCGCATCGCAGTGGAGACTGGAACGAGCTCTGGACCTATCGATTCGATGTAGGAGCCGGCATCACCAAGGAAAGCGGAGATCTCTTCGTCGATCTGACTTCGTAGTGAGGCGATCAAAGTGCGTGCATTCGCCGCAACTTCAGAAGAAGACACGAAGGTGAGGGTACCCTCACCGACTATGGATTTCAGCCTTCTTGAGGCTACTCGCTCTTCCTCAAAGCCGACCTTCTCGGTGGAATTCTTCCCGCCCAAGGATGAGGCCGGCGAGCAGAGATTGTGGGATTCACTCTCTCTCCTTGCCGAGAAGAAACCTGACTTTGTCAGCGTCACATATGGCGCTGGTGGAAGTACGAGAGATCGCACGATACGAATCACCGCTGAGATCACAGCGAGGACTTCCATTCCGACAGTTGCACATCTGACCTGTGTCGGTGCCACCCGTAGTGAGATTGATGAGATCTTGCACCGGTACAAGGAGAGTGGTATTTCGACCATCCTCGCACTCCGTGGCGATCCACCGGGAGGACCAAGCGCGGAGTGGATTCAAACCCCAGATGGTTTCAATCATGCGGATCAACTTGTCGAATTGGCAGTTGTTCGAGGCTTCTCTGTCGGAGTCGCAGCATTCCCTGATGGACATCCGGCATCTGGTGGTGAGTTGGCAAGGGATGTCGATGTCTTGGTGAAGAAGTTCGAACTAGGTGCGACTTTTGCTACGACGCAGTTCTTCTTCGATGTGAGTAGGTATCAGCGACTGCGTGATCAATTGTCGGCACGGGGAGTAGATCGTCCGCTCATTGCAGGGATCTTGCCGATCACCAACTTCAAACAATTGATGCGGATGGCCGAATTGGGGGGCACTCCGTTGCCGAAAGCGGTGACGGATCGAATCGCTCGCTTCGAAGAGGATCCTCTCTCGCTACGGAAAGAAGGCATCGAGATCGCTTCCGAACTTGCGACCGATCTCATCGCAATCGGCGCTCCAGGTCTTCATTTCTACACGATGAACTCAGCTCAATCGACTTTAGAGATCACAGCGAGGATCGGACTTCGATAATGAAGCATGAAGAATTCTTCACACAGTGGAGTAAGACCCATGGTGGCGCAGAAGTCTCTGGAATCGTCCGATGGTGGCTCTCCATATCGTTTCGCCTTGCCTCACTCCTTCACCGGCTGAAGATCACTGCGAATGTGATGACAATCCTTGGCGTCTTCATCTCCCTGGTGCTGGTCCTCGTTCTTCGCGATCAGGGAGATAGCGAGTCACCCTCACTTCTCGCACTCTTGATCGCTCTCCTCTTGCTTGTGACTTCTCTGGCAGCCGATGGCGTGGACGGCACTCTTGCTCTGCTTTCAGGAAGTGCAGGTCGACGAGGCGCTGCCCTTGATGCAATCGCAGACCGCATCGCAGATGCGTTATGGGCGCTCGCGTTCATAGAGATTGGCGCTGATTATCGCCTCGTGATCTTCGCCTGGTTGGTAGCCCAGAGTCAGGAGTACATCAGAGCGCGACTCGGAGGACTTGGCGTGAGTGAGATCGGAGTCGTGACTCTCTGCGAGAGACCCGTTCGAGCCTCGTTCCTTGCTATCGCTTTAGTCAAAGCACTCTTCTATGCCGCATTAGGCGGCGGAGAGATCCTAGGCCTGACGCTCTCAACTGCAGTGAGTGCCGTCGCCTCGCTCTGGCTCTTGTTTCAGTTGATCGCCCTATGGCAACTCTCTCGATTCGCAATCCGCTCAACCATTGAGTTGCGCTGAGATCGCATCGGCGACGATCTCGCCACTGAGTCCCACAAGAGGCAATCCGCCACCGGGATGGGCCGAACCACCGACGCTAAAAAGTCCTTCAAGTCGCGAGACATTCGGTGCGCGTCTAAATGCAGCACGGATCCCATTGCTTGACGGGCCATAGATCGATCCGCCCTCACTTCCATAATCTTGCTCGATGTCGAGAGGAGAACGGAACTTCTTCACTTCGATGCGATCACGAAAGTCGATGCCGGTCCGATCAACGAGAATCTCGATGATTCTCTCGCCATAGTGATCGGAGACACTTCGGTCACTCCAATCAAAGCCAGAATCAGGTTGATGGCGCGGTGCATTGACGAGTATGAAGAGGTTCTCACCACCGTGACTTGGCACCATGGCGGGATCATCGGGCGAGCAGATATAGATGGTCGGGTCCGTCACCGGAACCTTCTCCTTGAAGATCTCATCGAACTCTCGGTCATAATCCTGAGGAAAGTAAACGGTGTGGTGGCGCTCCAGGAGCCTGCCCTTCGATGGCTTCAAACCAAGGAGGATCGAGAAGCCAGAGAGTGATGGCGTGGTGCGGTTGATATTTCGCCTCTCGCGAGATGTCTTCCTCTTTGTCAGGCCGTCACGACCAAGCATCTTGTTATAGAGACGATAGGCGTCGACATTGGAGATGACTGCATCGAAGGCCACTTCTTCGCCACTTTCGAGTGCGATGCCAGTGACTTTTCGTCCATCGTCCAAGATCTTCGCAACTGGTCTTTGGAGTTCAATGGTGACGCCGTTCTCGCGGGCTCGCTCTTCGACCTTCTCGACCAAACGTCCGAGACCGCCACGTATATGCCACGCACCGAATGCTTCTTCGACGAACGCGATGGTGAGAAGGACGGCCGGTACCTCCCGCGGATCCGACCCGGTGTAGGTGGCGTATCGATCGATGATGTAGCGAAGGCGCTGGTCGCCTAATCGTTTCGCCGTGAAGTCACGCAAGGTCGTGAAGGGAGCGATCGTGGCTAGGTCCTTG
Source organism: Actinomycetota bacterium (assembly GCA_046093985.1). Classification (GTDB taxonomy): domain Bacteria; phylum Actinomycetota; class Actinomycetes; order Nanopelagicales; family Nanopelagicaceae; genus SYAN01. The sequence continues at coordinate 4,408 of JBJTGO010000133.1, read as the reverse complement.
AAGACCTTTCCACGGCGGATCAGTTGTGGAATCGTCGGTAAGGCTCGTTCTACGAAATCCGTTCTCGACGCTTGCCACATCTCGGCAGCGCGCTCAAGAAGTTGACCCCACTCAGCACCAGAGTTCTCGCCGAAAACCTTTGCGATCTCTTCGACGGCGCGATGACGGGAGAGATTGGGAAGTTGTAATCGACTCCCATCGGCGAAGTGGTAGTCGAAAGCGGGATCCAGTCCGATGAGTTCGAGATCGACGCCTCGCCCTGTCTTCATGAAGAAATCTCGATAGACGGCAGGAAGTGTCAGTAGGGAAGGGCCGGTGTCGAAGCCGTAACCATCGATCCATTCGGTATGACACTTGCCACCAACTCGATCGCTCTTCTCGTAGATGGTGACGCTTTGACCGCGACGAGCAAGGCGCGCGGCGACAGTCAATCCGCCGACTCCTGCACCGATCACTGCGATCTTGAGCGAGCGCGAATCCTTCCTCTGATGACTCATCATGTCGCAATCGCCCGATCACGCCAGGTGAGATTTCCTGTTCGCTTCAATCGGAAGGAGCGAGCCACCATATAAGTGAGGAGAGCGACGCTCAGTGGATGGAGGAGGAAGCTCTGCCAAAAGGATGCGGTGCGAAGGGCCGCGACAAGTCGTGAGAGCGAGATGGCGAAGAAAGCGAACCAGCCCCAGGGGTTACCGAAGATGCCTGCGATCAGTGGGAGCCACGACGTCGCGACCATGAGAGCGATTGCGAAGAGAGCACCTGCAGGTGATCCGAATGCCCGCCAGAGGGATTTGCTGTAGCCATCGATCAATTCTTGATTCGACTCGTACATCTTGCATTGAGCGATGGCGCTTCCATCGACGACCGATCCAGAAAGACCTGCGCGCCAGAGTCGCCGTGCAAGTTCGATGTCCTCGAGTACTTCGCCCTTGACCGAATCGAAGCCTCCGATCGCTGAGAGCGCATCTCTTCGCACGATGAAGAACTGGCCATTGGCTACCGCCATCGATGGGATCCGAAACTTCGCAGCGAAGGTCAGCGGCACTGATGCAAACCATGACCATTGCAGGAGCGGTTGGATGATTCGCTCCAAGAAACTCTTAGCTATCTGCCGTGGATATGGCGAGATCCAATCCCATCTCATCGATTCCATTTCGTCGATCGCGGCTGAGATTGCACCAGGAGCAAGCCTTACATCTGCATCGATGAAGACGAGATAGCGACCGCGAGAGGTCTTGAAGAGTCGCTCTTGTGCGGCAGGTTTTCCTAACCAACCCGACGGTGGTGTTTCGCCATTGAGAACGTTCAATTCCGAAAGCGACTTCCTAGCGTTCTGAAGTAGTTCGCCTGTCTGATCCGAAGACTGGTCGTTGAGTGCGATCACTTCCCAACTCTGACGCTCTCTCTCGACCGAGAGAGAATCTTTCAATGACTCGATCAAGGGAGAGACATTACGGGCCTCATTGCGCAACGGGATGAGGAGCGAGACATCTTTAGACCAACGCTCTGGCGGAAGGTGAGGTTGCCAGATGGTCAAGGCGTTGAAGAGTGTGAACGCGAGCGCAAGAAGGGTGAGACCGGTAATCACTAACTGCAGTACGGAGTAAGCGTTGGGCGTATCCACGAAGTCAGGTACTCAATCCGCTAGAAGTCGCTTCGACCGAGTCGCTGCGAAATGAAGTAGGGGATGAGGTAGAGAGTGAAGACGATGCCAACGGAGATTCCGATCGCTGGATAGCCGAAGAAGAAGACATTGCCGATGACGCCACCGAAGAGAGTCCAAAGGAGGAAGAAATCAGGGATCGCTGTGGAGAGACCTCTCTTGCGGCGCTCACGCGGAAGAGCGAAGTGCAAGAGCGCCATCAACCCCATTCCAGTAAGTAGCCATCCAAAGGCATTGGAGAGTGGAATCATCGGCTGAAAGGGAACCGTTGCACCGTCGATCTGCCAACTCCATCGCCCGGCATTGACCATCTGCGGATCAAGGAAGAAGTCCCAGACCATCAATCCGATCCCGCCGTAGAGGAAGACCCAACGCGGTGCCACGCGGCGAGCGACGATAATAATCGGATAGGAGATCATCACCCACGCAAATGGAACGACAAGTGGAATGTCGAAGACTTGATACGCAAGGGATGCGTCATATTGGTAGACGCCGAAGGGCCAGCCAGTTCGATGACCGATCTGTTCGACGATCAGAGAGTAGAAGAAGGTGAGGAGAAAGAAGCGGAGCGCGAACTTCGCTCCATAGGCGTAATAGGAATGTAGGAGCATCGCCGCAGCGCTCCAGTAGACCACGGCAAGAGTGACGAGTCGAAGTGCTTCACCATCGAGGAGTGGGTAGGAAACTTGAAGCAGGAGTGCGATAGCGAAGACGAGATAGACCGGTGAGGCCTCAGCGATCGTGAATTGCTGCCCGATTCGACGACGAGGCACATATTGTCGAATCGACATGTGCCAATAGTAACTTTCTACCACTCTCCGGACTCTTTGATGACGGCGAAGCGAGCGAACATCTCCTCGGAATACCAACCAATCCGCTTCGTTGCTTCGATTGCGCCTTGATGAGCGGGGGAGCGATAGGCGAAGTCTCGAATCGCTTGGGGTGAATCCCAGATGGAGAAGGTTCCTTGAAGGCCGATCGGCGCTTCACCGATGCCAATCGCGCTCTCTAACCCCGGCGATGAGTGCAGCGCCAGATTGACGGGAGGAACAGAACGCCAGAACTTTCGGTTGTGACGCCACTTGATACGTGCGCGCGTGATCGCCGCGACCTTACCCTCCCATGACTTGCCGTCGACTCTCTCCATAGAAGCGAAGGGATCTTGCTTGGCCCAAAGACCATTAACAGCGATCGGTTGGATTGAGAATTCTTTTCGAGCGATGGCGCGACGATCCCAGTGAGCGAGGTTAGGTAGATCCTTACCCACCATGATCACGCCCCATCGATACGGATTGGCATCGCGAATAGTGAAAGTCTCGCCACTTCCGGTGCCGAGGAGTTTCCAAAACTCGATCTGCCCTCTTCGGAGTTGGAGTCGATCGAGCCCCATTCGAAGGATCGCCCATGGAATGTGGCGGCGTTTGATTCGCCAGAAGATGACACGTGCCTCGTTGGTATGACTCATATCGAGGAGCCAATATCTTTACCCGACGTCATCAAGATCTCAGCCATTACTTCAGGAACGCTATCCCACATCGGTGCATGACCAGTCTCGGCGAGAGTTACCCAACGTGCGTGGTCTGGTGCGAGTGATCGCTCCTGACAACTCTGCGCAGGAAGTGTGTTGTCGCTATCTCCGAAGATGATCGTCACTGGAATCTTCGAAGAGATATTGCTCTCAAAGCGTTTCATCAGCATCCCATCGAATGCTGGGTAATAGCCCTCTGATTCCGTCATGGCACGAACGGCATCCATACAGAGTCGATACGAGAAGTTCCGCCATCGCGGGCTGACAGTTTCGAAGCCAAGTGATCGTGCCCATTCGAAGTGGAGGAAGAGCGGCGTCAGAACACGCGTTGATTTCGCGAACATCCGCAAGAAAGCGGTCGCGGGATAGCGCCGTTGGAAAGGATTGATCCACATGCCCGCTGGCGCGAGCGCGGTCAAAGAGCGCACTTTCTCTCCATGGTGAGCCGCTAGTTCGAGCGCTACCCACCCTCCCAGTGAGTTTCCAACCAGGTGATAACCGCTAGAGATCTCATTGACTGCGTCGCGGACCATATCCGCGAGTGAGATCGGATCCATCGCCGTGCCCTTGATGAATGGGGTCTTTCCATGTCCAGGCAGATCCACGGTGATGACACGAAAGTGGCGTCGGAGTTCTGGAATCAAGAGCTGCCATGCGGTGCTCGCCGAGCCCATTCCGTGGATCAAGAGGATGTCCTCCACAGCGCCATTCGGATTGTTAGTCAGAGCGGACTTGAGTGGCGGGATAACTTGAGTTTCAACTCTCATGGCTGCTCTCTCATCGTTCGGAATCAATCTCCGACAACGAGAGCTCGTGCTCCTGTGATCCGCTGCAGTTCATCGAATGAAGTGGGGAAAACCGCATGGGGATGTCCGGCTGCTGCCCAAATCACCTCATACTCCGAAAGGGCTTCATCGATGATCACAGTGGTTTGCAATGAGAGATCCTGACTTTCCCATCCGATGGGAGCGACTCCACCGACAGAGAACCCGCTGACGGTCTTGACCCACTCTGCATCAGCTCGGGCCAGTTCACTCACACCAAGTTCTCGTGCGACTGCCTTGGTGTCGACTCGATGACGCCCGGATGTAATGACAAGAAGAGGCGATCCGTCGGGGAGTTTGAAGACGAGCGATGAAGCGATCTGCCCTACCTCGATGCCAAGACCTTTTGCTGCATAGACCGCCGTCTTGGCTGTCTCACTCAATATCTTGATC
>JBJTGO010000132.1:0-6096 GCA_046093985.1 Actinomycetota bacterium | reverse complement strand
AGCGCTGACTCCTTGTTCTGCAATTGGCTCTTCTCGTTCTGACAAGAGACCACGATCCCGGTCGGAATATGGGTGATTCGGACCGCAGAATCGGTCGTATTGACGCTCTGGCCACCAGGACCTGAGGAGCGGTAGACATCGATACGAAGGTCGTTCATATTGATCTCGACATCGATCTCTTCAGCTTCGGGAAGAACGAGAACGCCAGCAGCTGAAGTGTGGATACGTCCTTGGCTCTCGGTCTCCGGCACGCGTTGTACGCGATGGACGCCACCTTCGAACTTCAACTTAGCGAACGGTCCCATGCCAGCCTCTGGTGTACCGCGCGATTTCACGGCAACCGAGATGTCCTTGTAACCACCGAGATCGCTCTCGGTTGCATCGATGATCTCAGTCTTCCAACCTTGTCGCTCCGCGTAACGCAGGTACATACGAAGGAGATCTCCAGCGAAGAGCGCTGACTCCTCACCACCTGCACCTGCCTTGATCTCAAGGATGACATCGCGATCATCATTGGGATCTCGCGGTAGCAAAAGTTCTTCCAGGATCGTCGCGCACTCTTCCCGCTTCGCTTCTAGCGCAGGAAGTTCTGCGGCGAATTCAGGGTCGGAGGTTGCAAGTTCCTTCGCGGCGAGGAAATCATCCTCAGCGCCCTTCCAGGCTTTGTAGCCAGCGATGACCGGACCTAGTTGCGCGTAACGCTTTCCGAATTGGCGAGCTTTACCTTGATCAGAATGAATCGACGGGTCGGCCATCTTTCGCTCGAGCTCCTCATATTCAGCGAGGATCTCCGGCATGGAGGCAAAGCGGTCACTCATGAGAGATTTCCATTTCGTTCGATCTGATGATGGAACCTAAGGTCGATCTTGCGAATGGAAACGACGCTACTTAGCGGTCTTCTTTGCGCCCTTTGCTGCGCTCTTCTTCATGCGCTCTTCAAATCGGGCGACGCGACCACCGGTATCGAGGATTCGCTGCTTGCCGGTGTAGAATGGGTGGCAGACCGAGCAGACTTCGACGAAGAGCGAACCGCTCTCGACGGTGGAGCGAGTCACGAAACTCTCGCCGCAACCGCAGGTCACCTTGGTCTCCACATACGTGGGATGGATCTCTGGCTTCATTTTCTTCCTTCTCGCTGGGTCCATCTTGCTTCGATCTGAAGCGAGGCGGTGAACCAGCAATTCCATTTCTAGTCCCATAACGGGCGTCTTACCGGGGAAAGGTTACCGAGCGATGACCCCTAAGCAGAAATCGTCGCAGGGACCCGAGCTACTTGACTTGATCCTCAGCGCTTGGACCAACGGTGGTCTTCTGCACCTGCATCAAGAACTCGACATTGGACTTGGTGCCCTTCATCTTCTCAAGCAAGAGCTCGAGCGCCTGCTGTGAATCGAGGGCGTGAAGGACGCGGCGAAGCTTCCAGACGATGTTGAGCTCTTCCGGTCCCATCAGGATCTCTTCCTTACGGGTACCCGACGCATCGACATCGACCGCAGGGAAGATGCGCTTATCTGCGAACTTACGATCGAGTTTGAGTTCCATGTTTCCGGTGCCCTTGAACTCTTCGAAGATGACCTCATCCATCTTGGAACCAGTCTCAACGAGAGCGGTTGCGAGGATGGTCAACGAACCACCGTCTTCGATGTTTCGTGCCGCACCGAAGAACTTCTTCGGTGGATAGAGCGCTGCGGAATCAACACCACCGGAGAGGATGCGACCCGATGCTGGCGCTGCGATGTTGTATGCGCGGCCAAGACGTGTGATCGAATCAAGGAGCACGACCACATCGTGTCCGAGTTCGACCAGACGTTTCGCACGTTCGATCGCGAGTTCTGCGACTGTGGTGTGATCATCTGCAGGACGATCAAAAGTGGATGCGATGACCTCACCTTTGACGGAACGCTGCATATCGGTGACTTCCTCAGGACGCTCATCGACGAGGACGACCATGAGATGACACTCTGGATTGTTCTCTGTGATGGCATTCGCGATCGCCTGCAAGACCATGGTCTTACCCGCCTTTGGTGGCGAGACGATGAGACCACGTTGTCCCTTACCGATCGGTGCGACGAGATCGATGACGCGAGTGGTGAGGATGTTCGGTTGAGTCTCGAGACGGAGTCGATCCTGCGGATAGAGCGGGACGAGTTTGGCGAACTCGACTCGATCACGAGCGCTCTCTGGATCCATTCCATTGACGGTTTCGATCTTGACGAGCGCGTTGAACTTCTCGCGACGCTCATTCTCACGTGGCTCACGAACGGAACCAGTGATCACATCACCTTTACGGAGTCCATAACGGCGCACCTGCTGGAGTGAGACGTAGACATCTTGTGGACCAGGGAGATACCCACTGGTGCGAAGGAATGCGTAACTATCGAGGATGTCGAGTAGGCCAGATACTGGGATCAAGACATCGTCTTCGGAGAGGACGATTTCGCGCTCTCTGCCACGGTCACGTCGGAAGCGATCCCTGCGGTCGAAGCGTCCGCCTCGGTCGCCGCGATCTCCTCGATCATTGCGATCTCCTCGATCATTGCGATCATTGCGATCGTTTCGATCGCCTCGGTCGCCGCGGTCATTACGATCGGATCGATCTCGGTTGCCGTTCTCACTTGAATTCTCGTTTTCGAAGTCGTCGCTCATCTCTTGATCTGAACCTTCGCTTTCATCATTGCTGTTGGGGCGAGAGTCCCTCTTCGCAAGTTTCTCTTGCCTTCTTGCCAGGCGTTCCTCTCGCTTTGCCTCGCGCTCTAATCGCGCTGCTTCTCTATTTGCGGCTTGTAGATCGCCGATTGCCTTGACCAGGTCCGCCTTCTTCATATCTGCAGCGCCCTCGATGCCGAGATTGTTCGCGGTCTTACGGAGGTCTGCCACCGCCATCGATGAGAGGTCGGTGATGTCTTTGCGGGGTTTGGTAGCGGTTTCGCTCATGTACTTACTCGGGTCTTTTCTGTAGCCAGCGGCTACTTTCACAAGGTGTTGGATTTGCCTTACTTACGATGGAATCTGACCTGACCTACAAGACTTGAGTTGGATTGAATTTCAAGATCGCAACAAAAGAGCGTGCTTTCGGTCGATTGACCAGATGGCTGAAGGTTAGCACCTTGAGGGTGCCGGTCAAATCCTGCTTCAAATCGCGGCGGACTCCACCCCGCTCGTGGCCACTTCCAACTCACGAGGGGTGAAATGTGAGCCTGCAGTGCGGATGATCTCATCGCGATCCGACTTCTCACCGGTATCAAGGACGATCACCGTCGGGCCAGCGCCAGAGATGACAGCGGCTACACCAGCAGCGCGCAAGGTATCGACCAGAGAGATAGAACGCGCCATCACTTCGCGGCGATACGGCTGATGGAGTCGATCCTCAGTCGCAACAAGGAGAAGGTCGGGGCGATAGCGAAGCGCATGGACCAAGAGGGCAGAGCGAGAGAGATTGAAGGCTGCATCAAGGTGCGGCACTGACTCTGGCAAGGCCTTTCGAGCCTTCGATGTGGAGAGTGAGGTCTCCGGAATCAATGCAAGGAGGGAGATCCGCTGATCGACTTCACTGCGAACTGCAACGCCGGTTGCACCTCCCAAGCGATCCTCGCTCCATGCAATCGTCGCGCCACCGAGGGTGGCTGCTGCGACATTATCCGGATGTCCTTCAAGATCGGTCGCGAGAGCGATCAGATCATCATCGCTCATCATCTGGTTACCATTGAGGACAAGTGAACGAGCGAGAGCAAGACCTCCGACGATCGCAGCGGCAGAGGAGCCGAGTCCTCTTCCATGTGGGATCTCGTTGAGTTGTCGCAGCGCAATTCCTGCAGGTTTGCCACCAAGGAAATCGAAGCCGTGGAAGATCGCTTTGATCACGAGATTCTTCTTATCTCGAGCGACTTCCTCCGCACCTTCGCCGGCGACATCGATATCGAAAATCTCCTCATCGAGGATCTGCGCGACGTAGGTGTCACGAAGTTCGACGGCGAGCGCCAAGGAATCGAAGCCGGGACCGATATTGGCAACGCTCGCTGGCACCCTCACTTGTTGTGGCGTCGCCTTGAAGGTGATGCGCTGGCGGTGCTTGTTTCGCGCCATTAGCTAAGCCGCTCCGTCCGTCGCTCAAGGCCGATGGCATCGGCAGCTGCGCGGACATCGACCGGGATCACAGTCGGATCCTTCGCCTCATCGAGGACCCACGCAACATCTTTGAGGCCATTTCCGGTGACGGTGATGACGATCTTCTTACCCCGCGGAAGCTTTCCAAGTTGGCGGTACTTGAGAAGGCCTGCGATTCCAGCCGCGCTCGAAGGTTCGACGAAGACGCCCTCTTTTGCAGCGACCAATCGATAGGCAGAGAGGATCTCCTCATCGCTCACTTCGTCGATAAGGCCCCCGGATCGATCGCGCGCTTCTTCTGCTTGTTTCCACGAAGCAGGATTGCCGATCCGGATCGCAGTTGCGATCGTCTCTGGCTTCTTCACCACTTCACCGCGGACTATGGGAGCAGCACCCGATGCTTGAAAGCCCCACATCTGTGGCGACTTCTTGACGATCGAATCCTTCCGATACTCCTCATATCCTCGCCAATAGGCGGTGATGTTTCCGGCATTACCGACCGGAAGGGCATGGATATCAGGTGCAAAGCCAAGAGCATCGACTACTTCGAATGATGCTGTCTTCTGTCCTTCGATCCGATCAGGATTGACCGAGTTGACGAGCGAGACTGGATATTGCTCCGCAAGTTCACGGGCAATCTCAAGACAATCGTCGAAGTTCCCGTCGACCTGTAAGAGTTTCGCGCCATGAGCGATCGCTTGCGCGAGTTTTCCCATCGCGATCTTCCCTTGCGGAACAAGGACTACCGGCAACATCCCCGCTTTGGCCGCATATGCGGCGGCAGATGCACTCGTGTTTCCCGTCGATGCACAGACCACTGCCTTCGATCCTGATTCTGCTGCTTTCGAGATCGCCATCGTCATCCCGAGATCTTTGAAGGATCCGGTCGGATTCGCGCCTTCGAACTTGAGCCAGACCTCATTCTCAAGCCGCGACGAGAGATCACATGCATATATAAGAGGTGTACCGCCCTCACAGAGCGTGACGATCGGAGTCGACTTGGTGACGGGAAGGCGATCGCGATACTCCTCGATCACACCGCGCCATTGATGTGCGCCACTCTTCTTACCGGTAAGAAGTCGTTTGAGCGAGGTGCTCATCCTTCGCTTCCCTCGACGCGAAGCACGCTCTCAACCTTCTTGACGATCTCAAGTCCAGCGAGATCCTTGACCGTGGCAGCAAGATCCTGATCGGTTGCAGTGTGGGTCATAATCACAAGTTCTGCATCATCTCCGCGTCCGCTCTGTCGGACAGTTTGAATGGAGACGCGATGCGTGGCGAAGGTCTGCGCAACCGCTGCCAAGACACCGGAGCGATCTGCGACATCGAGTCGGATGAGATAACGAGTCTTGACCTGATCGATCGATGCGATAGGAAGGTCTGCATAATCACTCTCGCGACTTCCAACGCCACCGAAGGAGATATGGCGCGCAATTGCGACGACATCACCAAGGATCGCGCTCGCAGTCGGTGCGCCACCGGCGCCGCGACCATAGAACATCAACTCTCCCGCTGATTTCGCCTCGACGAAGACGGCGTTGAAGGCATTCCTTACTGAGGCAAGAGGGTGGTGCCTTGGGACCAAGGTCGGGTGAACTCGTGCAGAGACCTTCCCCTCTTCGGTCACTTCAGCGATGGCAAGGAGCTTGATCACATGATCGATCGCTTGTGCGATCTCGATATCGCGTTTGGAGAGCGATGAGATCCCTTCGGCATGAACATCATCGATACGGACCTGGGTATGGAATGCGAGCGAGGCAAGGATCGCAATCTTCGCCGCTGCATCATGACCTTCTACATCGGCGGTGGGATCTGCCTCGGCAAAGCCAAGTCGCTGCGCTTCCTTCAAGACGGTCTCGTACTCGGCGCCCTCTTCATCCATCTTGGTGAGGATGTAGTTGGTTGTGCCGTTGACGATACCCATTACCTTTGTGACGCTATCGCCGACGATCGACTCTCGAAGCGGCCTTACGATCGGTATCGCACCGCCAA
>JBJTGO010000131.1:0-1137 GCA_046093985.1 Actinomycetota bacterium | reverse complement strand
TCTCTTCTCTTACTCCTCGTCGATTGCAGTGCGGGATCTAAGTTCGTCGACATAGTCGATCGGTGCTCCAGCAATCTCAGCGGCATCGGCCAAGATTCGTAGATATCGATAACTTTGAAAAACGCCTTCATAGGAATTGAGGACATAGAACCAACAGAGCTCACTTCCCCAAAGAGTTTCTACGCGCAATTTCACCTTTGAGTAGAGGCCAAGTTCTGCCCCTTCCCATCGGTCGAGAGCGAGTTCATCCTCTTCGGTCAGGTCATAGATCGCCACGAAAACCTCACATGTTGGATCCTCGACGATGGTTGCGATCGAACCTTCCCAACCAAACTCATGACCACCGAAAGTAATCCGCCACCCTCGAAGCCAACCAGTGCCGCGATGAGGCGAGTGTGGAGCACGAGCGCGCATCTGTTCCGGATCGAGGTTCGATCCGTAGGCGGCATAGAGCGTCACGGCGAACCCATCTCGTGAGGATTGGCCCTGGTTGCAATCTCAAACCACGGGTAGCCGAAGGAGTCGACTGCGACTTTGACCAGAGGAAGTGATAGCCCGATGACATTCGACCAATCACCTTCGATCGCTCTGATGAAGGGTGCGCTGAGTCCATCAAGCGTGAATCCGCCTGCGACGTTCAACGGTTCACCTGTGGCGGCGTAGGAAGCGATTTCACTTTCATTCATCGGTGCGAAGTGGACTCGTGTGGAGGCGATATCGGAGTACTCACGCATCGCATCACCCGAAGAATTGCTTTCTTGACGAAGATTGATGAGGCAGTGACCCGTGTGAAGGACTCCTGATCTTCCTTGGACGAGTCGGGATCTTTCAATCGAGCGTTCCAGGGTTCCTGGCTTACCAAGTGACTGACCTTCGAATTCGAAGGTGGAGTCACATCCGATCACGATCACATCCTGATTGATCGGACCTTCCGCAATTAGGGCATTGGCAACTGTGTGAGCTTTGACGATTGCGAGTGCGACGACGAGTTCACTGGGCGAGAGGGATTGATACTCCTCACTCTCCTCATCGACGCCACTGACCATGATCTCTGGCTCGATACCGACCATGCGAAGGAGTCGAAGCCTTGATGGCGACGCGGAGGCAAGGACTATCCGAGGCATCTGATCACTAGGC
>JBJTGO010000130.1:0-1294 GCA_046093985.1 Actinomycetota bacterium | reverse complement strand
TCGAAGTGGGCCATCGGAACAGAATTGAACCTGGTTCGAAGGCTTGCCAATGAGAATCCGGAGAAAGAGGTCCACTTCCTCGACAAGACAATCTGCTACTGCTCAACGATGAATCGGATCGACCTTCCACATCTGGTCTGGGCGCTCGAATCACTTGCCGCGGGCCAGGTCGTCAATGTCATCTCGGTCGATGAGAGGACCGCTCATCACTCGCGACTCGCTTTAGAGCGGATGCTTTCCCTTGCTCAGACCGCTCATAAAGACTGAAGATCCCCGCCCACCTAGGATGCGCCCATTACAAGCCATGGTCAGAGCGAAGGAGTTTGAGTGATCGAGAAGGAAGTAGTGCCGCTGAGCGAGCGCGAAGGGATTAGTCAGATCGTTTGGTCACCCCTTGCTCAAGGAGTCTTGACCGGTAAGTACCAGCCAGGGAAGAAGCCACCATCTGGTTCCCGAGCCACCGACAAGAAGGGTGGCGCAAACATGATCTCGCGCTGGTTGCGTGATGAGATCCTGACTGCAGTTCAGCGGTTAGAGCCGATCGCTAAGGGCCTTGATCTCACGATGGCGCAGTTGGCATTGGCATGGGTGCTTCAAAACAAGAATGTCGCATCTGCGATCATCGGTGCTACCAAACCATCACAGATCAAAGAGAATGTGAAGGCGGTTGGCGTAAAGCTCGAACCTTCGGTGATGCGAGCAATCGACGATGCGATTCTTTCCATCGCCGAGCGTTCCCCATCGGAGACGAAGAGTCCGAATCCGCGCGCCTAGTTAGAAGTCCTTCTCGCCCCGTTTGACTTGAGGTAGTGGCGCGCGAAGACGTCTAATCTGCGTTGATCGGACCCAGCCATACATGGCAAGTCCTTTCGTTGGTTCACCCGGAAAGCGTCGTCGCACCTCTGCCTTGATTCGCTTTCCGATCAGTACGCCTTCAATGACGGAGTAGAGCGCAACTGCATAGAGGACGATCGTTGCACCAAGTCTTACTTGAAGATTGGGACTGAGTCCGAGGAAGAGTAAGACCATGACGATGGGGAGGAAGAACTCACCGATTGATCGACGAGAGTCGATGTAATTGCGGACGAATCTGCGAACAGGTCCACGTTCACGTGGCGGCAGAGCGCTCTCATCACCACGCATGAATGCGGAGCGTTGGGCGACACGGGCACGTCGCGCCTCCTCTTTCAAGATCTTCTTCTGCACCTTGTCGGCAGCGGGAGCAAGACGAGGAATGACGCGTTCTTTCTCAGCTTCCTTGCGCTTGCGAGTGGGTCGACCCTTCTTCTCGTTC
>JBJTGO010000129.1:0-6347 GCA_046093985.1 Actinomycetota bacterium | reverse complement strand
GGGCGCGCAGAGATTATGGACTCGATCCATGTCAGCGGTCTTGGCGGAACCTACGGTGGCTCGCCGATTGCATGCGCCGCAGCCCTTGGCGCGATTGCGACCATCGAAGACGAAGGCCGTGTTCAACGCGCGAAGGCTCTCGGAGAGACGATGCGCTCTGCACTTCTTGCGATGCAAGAGAAGTACTCCATCATCGGAGATGTCCGAGGTCGTGGTGCGATGCAAGCGATAGAACTAGTCAAACCTGGAAGCAAGACTCCCAATCCGGAGGCTCTCACCGCAGTGATCAAGCATTGCCAAAGCAAGGGCGTCTTAGTACTAAGCGCCGGAACCTATGGCAATGTGATTCGCCTTCTTCCACCGCTCGTGATGCCAGAACATCTCCTCAAAGAAGCTCTTGAGATCCTGGATGAGGCGCTCGCTCTCGCAAAGTAAGGCGTTAGCGATCTAAGAGATTGCGAGTCGGCGAGTAGCCGATTCCCTTCTTCTTCGCAGCAATTGCGCTCAGTCCTTCCAAAACGACTCGATTGGCAAGGATCGCAGTTATATCTGCACTATCGAATGGTGGCGCTACTTCGACCACATCGATTCCAACAATCGGCAATTCAAAACAGATGCGGCGAACAGCCTCCAATAGTTCCCGACTCGTCATGCCACCAGGCTCTGGCGTTCCAGTGCCTGGCGCCATTCCAGGATCGACAACATCTATATCGACGGAGAGGAAGACTCCATCACAGCCATCAGTCAAGGCTGCGAAGGATTCATCTAGGACCGCTTTCATGCCGCGGTGATGGATCTCGGTCATCTCATAGGAGCGCATCCCTTGATCGCGCATCCAATTCAGAGTCTCATCTCCTGGCCAATAACCGCGAAGACCCAATTGAAGGAATCGATCACCTCGAACCGCACCCGAGTCGATCAAGCGACGCATCGGGGTGCCATGTCCGACGAGTGCACCAAATTGGAGATCCCCCGTATCGGCATGCGCATCGAAGTGGATCATCGAGACCTTGCCCATACCGCGATGAGCGGCGATTCCTGCGACATCAGCGGATGCGATCGAGTGATCACCGCCAAGAATGACAGCAATCGCACCAGCGCGAGAGATCTTCTCAGTTGCCTTCTTCAATACCTCGAGCGATTTCTCAAGATCACCCGGTGGCATCAAGAGATCGCCGGCATCGAAGACTTTGAGCTCTTTCAACCCATCGACACGAAGGGCAAGATGTGGACGCTCACCGTCATGCGGGAGGTAATCCCCCATACGAATCGCTTGTGGACCGAATTTGGCTCCGGATCTATGTGAAGTACCGGAGTCGATTGGCGCACCAACGATAATGACATCAGCATCCTTGTATGTCGAAGGATCATCGAGATCGCATTGCGGAACCCCAAGGAAGGAGAAGTTCGGACCATACATATTGCCGATATTCATCATGACTTCTTTGCGAGCTTGCGCTTACTGACCACTTGTCCGGCGAAGACCAGGGCTAGGGCGATGACGAACATCAAAGTTCCGATCACGTTGGCCTGCGGTGGCACACCTCTAAGGGATGCGGTCCAGACATACTCAGGGAAAGTAGTGACGGTTCCCGAGATGAAATTGGTGATGATGAAGTCGTCGAAGGAGAGCGCGACGGCAAGGAGTGCGGCCGCCCCGATACCGGGTGCGACGAGTGGGAAGGTGACTCGTCTAAATGTCTCCCACTCATTGGCGTAGAGATCACGCGCTGCTTCCTCGAGTTTGGGATCAAGGCTCGCGACACGCGCCTTCACGGTGACGACGACGAAAGAGATGCAGAACATGATGTGGGCGATCGTGACCGCAACAAGCCCGGCACCGACGTTGATGTTGATGAACATCGAAAGGAGTGATGCACCGAGGACCACCTCTGGCGTTGCCATCGGGAGGAAGATCAAGAGATTGGTAGTACTTCTACCCTTGAAGTTGTAGCGCCCTAGAGCGAAGGCGATCATCGTGCCAAGGATCGTTGCGATGATGGTCGAGGTGATTCCTACTTTGAAGGAGTTACCTAAGGATTCGCAGATACCTATTGGCTCGCAAGGATTGAGCCAAGCCTCGAAGGTGAAACCGCGCCAGACGATATTGCGTTTATCAGCATCGTTGAAAGAGAAGGCGATGGTGTAGGAGATCGGGAGCAATATGTAGAGGATCGCGATCACCGCGTAGCTGCGGATCAGGTTCTTTGAGAGCCAACGGTTCATACCAGTTCGTCCGTCCCTGCTCTTCGGATGTAGATCACGACACGGACCAAGATCGTTGCCATCAATATGAATGAGAGCGATGCGGCCGTCGGATAGTCCACGACTCGGAAGAAGAGAGAGTTGATCACATTGCCGATCATGTAATTGTCAGGACTACCTAGAAGTTGTGCGTTGATGTAGTCACCTGAGGCCGGGATGAAAGTGAGATGGGTTCCTGCAACGACTCCAGGCATGGAGAGCGGGAGGGTTACTTTGCGAAAGGTCGTGGCGCCATTGGCGTAGAGATCTCCTGAGGCTTCAAGGAGTCGGTAATCGATTCGATCGAGAGAGGCGTAGATCGGCAAGGTCATGAATGGAAGGAAGTTATAGGTAAGCCCCATGATCACCGAGAAGGCAGTTGCAGTGATCGTCGCATCGGGTGGCAATATGCCGAGGAATTGAAGAGTCGATACCACAGGTCCTTCAGCACCGAGGATCTGTTTCCAAGCCAAGGTCCTGAGCAAGAATGATGTGAAGAAAGGAGCAACGACCATCAGCAACATGAGATTGCGCCATGCTCCGGCACGAAATGCCATCGCGTATGCGAGCGGATAAGCAATCGCAAGTGCTAGCAAGGTCGCAAGCAATGCATAGATGAAGGAGCGATAGAACTGCTCTTGGTTGTCCACAAAGGCGTCGATGAAATTCATGAAACGGAAGGTCTGGACGAACTCACCGGTTTCGAATGTGGGTGCAGGAGTCTTGGTCGAGGTCTCAGCCAGATTGATCAGTGGATAGACAAAGAAGATGATGAGCCAGAGAAGTCCCGGTGCCAGGAGAAGATAGGCGGTTTTCTTTCCGCGCTTCTTTGGCGCTTGGGTCTGCTCAGCAGCACCTACATGCGCGATAGCCATATCGGTCCTACTTCGAGGAGCCGTCAGCTGAAGCATCGAGAGCGAAAGTGAACTTCGGCTCCCACGTCAAGGTCACTGGATCTCCCTTGACGAGATCCGGAGCGCCACCATCGTTCTGTTCGAAGACGACCAATTCTTGTTTCCATGGCATCTCAACGAGGTACTGCGTGCTCACTCCAGTAAACGAGATATCTGTGATCTTGCCACCGGTCAACACATTTCCGGAGACGCTATCGCCTGGGTCATGGAGGTTGAACTTCTCTGGACGGATTCCGACCTTGAGTGATTTACCCGAAGCGTTGTTGCGCGCTTTCGGGAAGGTGATCCGAGTGCCATGGATATTTGCGATGACGCTTGCGCCATCGCTTGATTCCACCTCGCCATCGATGAAATTAGATTGCCCCAGGAAGTTCGCGACGAAGATGGTCTTGGGATTCTCATAGAGGTCGGCGGGAGATCCCATCTGCTCGATTTTGCCCTTATTCATCACTGCCACGGTGTCGGCCATCGTCATCGCCTCTTCTTGATCATGGGTGACATGGACGAAGGTGATTCCCACTTCGGTTTGGATCCACTTCAACTCGATCTGCATCTGACGTCGCAATTTGAGATCAAGAGCGCCAAGCGGCTCATCAAGAAGAAGGAGCGCTGGGCGGTTGACGACTGCTCTCGCGAGCGCGATACGTTGTTGTTGACCTCCCGAGAGCTGGCCAGGCTTTCGGCCTTTGAGGTGACCAAGTTCCACGAGATCTAAAACCTTCATCACAGCCTCATCGACATCCTTGATGCCGCGCCTGCGAAGTCCGAAGGCGACATTCTCGAAAATAGTCAGATGAGGGAAGAGCGCATAGTTCTGGAAGACGGTATTGACGGGGCGTTCATACGGTTTCGTGTCAGTGATATCGAGGTCACCCACTGAGATCTTCCCCGATGTCGGCTCTTCCAAGCCCGCAATCATGCGAAGCGTGGTGGTCTTGCCGCATCCGGAAGGACCAAGGAGTGCGAAGAATGATCCCTTAGGAATCGTGAGGGAGAGGTCATCAACCGCTACGAAATCTCCGAATGACTTCGTCACATGAGAAAGTACAAGATCCCCTTGTACCTTCTTGATCTCACTCACTTGATCTCACTCACAGGGCAGTATCACTCTTCAAAATCGATCGCCAGTCTTAGGCGCCGATTGCCTCTTGGAATGCAGCCGAGAAGTTGAACTCCTCTTCAGCCTCGAGGCCACGGAAGACCTTCACCTTCGCGAGCGTCGCATCATCAGGGAAGATGAATGGACTCGATGCCAACTCTGGATCGATCTTCTCCATCTCGGCCTGTGCGCCCTTGACTGGACAGATGTAGTTGACCCAGGCAGCGACTTCCGCCGCGATTGCAGGATCGTAATAGTGGTTCATCAGCGCCTCAGAGTTCGCCTTGTTCGCCGAGGTCGATGCGATCAACATATTGTCGCTCCAGAGGGTGCCACCTGAATCTGGGATCGCGAAGCCGTAGTTCTGACCGCTCAAGTTCTCGGAGAACATATCCCCGCTCCACCCGATAGCGGCAACAGCGTCACCGTTGGCCATATCTTCGAGGTAATCGTTGCCCTTCACTTGGCGGATAAAGCCATCAGCGATCATCTTCTTGAAGTAATCAATCGCATTCATGAACTCATCCTCAGTGAATGGCTGTGAGATGTCGACGCCCTGGTATTGAAGGATGATGCCCATCGTGTCACGCATCTCGGAGAGGACGACGACCCGACCCTTGTTCGCTGGGCTGAAGAGCTGCTCAATCGTGGTGAGATCCTGCTTGATCACATTCTTGTTCCAGCAAAAGCCGGCGAAACCTGATTGCCAAGTCAATGAGTAATTTCGGCCTTGATCGAAGGAGACATTTGCAAGCGTGTCGAGGATGTTGACTTTGTTCGGGATATTCGCTGCATCGAGTTCACGCGCATATCCGAGACGGATCCATCGCGCTGCCATCCAGTCGGTCGGTGTGACGATGTCATATCCAATGTCATTGCCGGCCTTGAGATTCTCTTGCACCTTGCCGTAGACCTCGTCGTTGTCCTTGTAATCGACGAGGTAATCGCCCGCGATACCGGTCGCAGCAGTGAACTTATCGAGCGATGGGTAAGTGCGCTTGCCATCTACCTTTTTCTGATCGAGATATGCAGTCCAGTTTGCCCAACGAACAGTGCCACCGACATCCTCAGGGAAAGTAGTCGTCGCTGCCTCTTCGGTATCTCCACCGCATGATGCAAGAAGTGCGACACCAGCAACGCCACCTGTTGCAGCGAGGAAGCCACGACGTGACATCTGCGCACGAATGAGTGATTGCGTTCTTGGATCGGATGGAAGGGAGCGGTTTGCATTCTCAGTCATGTGTCGATGACTCTCTTTTCGGGGGCCCTAGCGGACCAAACTGGCTAGACAGACTCGGACACTTTAGCGGGTGATGCCTCGAGAATTAAGGCTTCACCCGCTGAGAATCGTCAGTTCTAGGCGTTGAGATTGGTCATCACATGCTTGATGCGGGTGTACTCCTCGAAGCCATAGCCAGAGAGATCCTTGCCATAACCGGAGTGCTTGAAACCGCCATGTGGCATCTCAGCGACCATCGGAATGTGGGTGTTGATCCAGACCACACCGAAGTCGAATGCCTTTGCCATTCTCATCGCACGGCCATGGTCCTTAGTCCAGACGCTCGAAGCAAGACCGTACTCGACGCCATTGGCCATCTTCACAGCCTCTGCCTCATCTTGGAACTTCTGGATCGTGATCACAGGAGCGAAGATCTCAGTCTGGATCATCTCATCGCTCTGCTTGAGATCAGCGACGACGGTCGGGGTCCAGAAATAGCCAGGACGATCCAACTTCTTGCCACCGGTAGTCACGCGAGCATGTGATGGGGTGCGATCAAGGAAGCCCTGAACCCTTGCGAGTTGGTTGGCGTTGTTGACCGGACCTACCAGTACATCTTCATTTGGCATGCCGACCTTGATGTTGTTCTTCGCCTGCTCGGTAAGGAGCGTCACCACATCTTCATAGGCACTCGCCTCAACGATCACACGTGTGGCCGCAGTGCAATCCTGTCCGGCGTTGAAGTAACCCGCGATCGCAATAGCTTCAGCAGCTGCTGCCAAATCTGCATCAGCAAATACAACTACGGGCGCTTTTCCACCAAGCTCTAGATGCACTCGCTTAACTTGTTGTGCTGCAGATTCGGCAACTT
>JBJTGO010000128.1:0-1441 GCA_046093985.1 Actinomycetota bacterium | reverse complement strand
TGTTCGCACCGGTGCAGCGGTTCCGCAAGAGGCTGAACCAAAAGATTTCTGGGCGCCGATTGCAACTGTCCGTAACGGCAGAGTCAATGGCAACAACTGGTGGCTCTCCCAGTACCAGCGAGATGCTCTCGTCAACCCTGCGGTTCAATTCGTAGATCTCACACCGCTCTGGAAGACACCGAATCACCCAGAGCAAGGCGCGAAGTACGACGCAGCGACTAAGACATGGGACATCAACAAGCCAACCGAGTTCTATGACTATCAAATGCAGTGCTGGGACAACAAGACCAATACTTCGACCCAGTCGACATTCGGTCAGTGCTACAGCGCTTCGATGGGTATCGTCCTCAACAACGAGTTGATCATGGCTTGGCATATGAAGACTGCTGATGAAGTCACAAAGCAGATCGAGCGTATGAAGGCTGAGACTCGTGTCGACCTTGCTCAACTCTCTGAGTTGCAACAACGTCCAAAGATCAACGCGACATATAACGCGACGACCGGTGCATTCAGTGAGGTCGAGCCTTATGTCATTCCACCATGGATTGCTGCCAATGCGCTGACCAACGGTTGGGTTCTTGCCGGCACTACTGCAACAACCCCTGCTGTCACTCCAGCAGCATCAACTGACACTGCAACCGCAACCGCACCACTCGCTCCAGATACAGCAACCGCTGTCAGCCCTGCAGCAGAGACCGGTCGCGCACTTCCAGGTCGTTGGACACATCCACGTTGGGATGCCCTCAATCTCGGAGTACTTGGTTATGACGGCATTTATGTCGAAACCAAGGCCTTCAATGAGTTCAGCAACCACTTCTTCATGGATGTCCTTCCAACCTTGACCAACGCATCACTTGCTACCAGCCTCGCTGGTCAAGTTGGAAATAAGGCATATGCAGTAAGCCTTGATCCAGACATCGTTGTCACTGCAAAGGTTCGAGTCGGATCGCCACAGACGAACACTGATGTCGTACCTGGCGTCACCGTCGCTGTTGGTGTCGATGTAGTTATGAAGTACACCGAAGAAGAGGGTTACACCTATCTGACGATGACCGGTCAACCTGTGACCGTTCCTCTCTTCCGCAAGACAGCCGATTGCATTGGTGAGACAGGTGTTGCGAAAGCCAACGTCCGTCAGCTCCAAGCACTCGTCGTTGTCAGTAATGACACGGCAGGCTTCGGTGTCGATGGGATGAGCGGCCGTATGTACGTTGGTACAAACGGCGTCTGTTCACTTTCGACTCCAACATGGAAGGACGAGACCAAGTCCTTCGAGTGGAATGCGGCAGCACCGCACTTCGCTCCTGATGGCACCACCGTCAACCGAGGCTTCTATAAGGCCGTCATCCCAGTGAAGGATGCAGAACTTCTCTGGGGATTGACCAATCCACGTGATGCAGTGACCGCACTCCAGATCCCTGGGCCCACAGAAGCTGGTGGT
>JBJTGO010000127.1:0-3072 GCA_046093985.1 Actinomycetota bacterium | reverse complement strand
AGCAGAACAGGTAGGTGCGCTGTAGCCGGCGATGGAACCGGAGGAGAGCGTGGTGGCACCACTGGTGATCGTGATCGGATAGCTCGCAGCTGCTCCATATTCAACCGTCGTTGAGGTCGGTGTGATTCGTGCGGAGGCCTTGGAAATTGTAAATGTTGACGAACTGTAAGAAATCGTTGGGGTAGTGGCGCATCCCGAAGTCACAGCAGCCGATCCCACAACGCTATAGGAACCTGCGTTGGTTGGGGCTGTGGTCGACGGACCATATGTGGTAAGCCCACTACCAGAGTAGTTGTAGGTAATCGAAGACACGGTACAACCTGAGGGCAATCCTGAAGTTGTGAAACTCGAAGATGTCGCCGTCCCAAAAGTTACATTCGTGCTTGCCGTTGTCACAGTGCCTGAAATTCCACTAATCGTCACTGTAGTAGCGTCAAAACTAGCTGGAGGGCCAGTTGTAGTCCCAGTCACTGAGTTGGCAGCTAGAGTAAGAGTGACCGTACCTGTTGAACAATTTGTCAGAACAATCTGATAGGTCGTCCCTGAACCCGTGGGGTTTCCGATAGAGCAAGACGAGGATCCAGTCCCCGTAAGGGAGAAATCACTAGCAGCTAGTCCTGTGACGGCTTCAGTGAAAACCAGATTGTATGTTAGAGTCCTTGAAGATGTCGCAACTTCTGTCGGAGTAAAAGAAACAACGTTACTTTGATTAGGGTCGGCAGCACCACAGAGAAGATACTTTCCGTATACCCCACCTGATCTCGCTTTACCAAACATATAGTTAAAGGTGGGATCCGGATATGAAGTTGCGCGGTAATACTTCTCACCTCCTAGGGACCAGCCGCCACTCGTAATGGTTGAGTAGAGGACATTTCGCTGAATTCCACTTGGAAAGTAGGAAGGCGGTGTGGCGGCATTAGAGTAGAAGCAATACATAGAAGCATTTCCGCTGGTGATGTCAATTGTCGCACCGGCTCGACCTCCTGCCATGATGTTCGAATTATCGATACGCCATGACATTCTGCTTGTTGAACTCCCAGAAGAACAAGAAACATCATAGGTCGATGCACAAATGTCATACCTTCGAGTCGCATCAATGTTCACCGTGGAGTTCGGAGAGAATCCAAAGGACAAGTTCTGACGCCAATACCAATACGTTCCGTTTGACAGAACAGTGTTGTTCCCCGTCGTGTAGACGGGGGTACTTCGCGAATTGAACACGGTCGTAAACTCGAAGGCTGCAAGCATAGAAAATGATGTGGGTCGAGGGCTTACCGAACCTTGATCGAAGGCAATCGCAGGTGGAATTACCTGAGGGAAGAGAGAAATCACAAGACCAAGAAGAGTGGCTTGCCAGAAGGAACGAGCAGAACGAGGTCTCATTTCGCCTTCTTGTATCCTTTCGGGCAACGAGAACCGATGACCAGTCTCACTGTTCTATTGCTTCGAGACTGGCAGGATAGTGCTGAAGCGGGAAAGACTTCAATAGTCGCAGCCTGATTCAAAGGTTGATAGATATTGCTTCCCCATGGGGTGTTGAAAGCCAAGACGCACAAGCCTTGGCCTGATGCCCAAAGCACTCCACCCAGGTCGCTCGCACCAGTCAGACGTCGAATCCCACACTCCCCCGTAGCTACCCAGTCCAGGGTCTGACCACCATCAGTAGTTCGGGGTAGTGTCAAGATCGCAGATTGCTCAGATCTTGGGTCTATCTTGAATTGCGCTGGGATTCGTATTCGCTTTAGCGCATCCCTCTTCAAACGTGTTCCTGCAGATTGAACCTGAAGATGACCTTTCGCTACTGTGAATGAGGGAAGAGTAGTTTCTTCAGAAGTTACGCGAGTGTAATTGTTCCCAACGTCAGAAAGCATCACTTCTGTCACTTGATGTACTCCGCTTAGGCAGCCGGAAGAGATCACTGCTGTCGCTTGTCCCTTGCCTGCAAACTTTCTGACTACAAACTTCTCTTCCGTTGCTTGATGCCATTCGGCCGGATAGGCAAGGCATTCAGCAGTAACTTGAATCCATTGTCTCTGAGCTGCAGGTAAGTCTGACACCACAGCAAAAGCAATAACGTCGCCGGGTTCATATGGTCCTTTAGAGACGATGGTGACTGACGTGATTCTAAAGCTGTCAGTGAGGGTGCCATTTTCAATGTGTGCATATGCATTAGGAATGAAGCCTGCCGAGAAAACCACGGAGAATGTTGCCAGGAAAGATACCAAACTTCGAAAGAACCAATGACTGACAAGTCCGAAGAAGAAAATTCGTCTCTCCATTGTCACAGACGTGATTCTATACGAGCAAGAACGACACAACTAATTTGAAGAGACTAGGAAACTCCTGGGAACTACAGACCTACAACAGAGAGAATGGCACCCAAGAACGGAAAGAGCGCTAGAACCCGACCCTTTACTTGTTCTTGAGTGACTTTTACTCGAAGGTCCCCAGCTTGTACTTCAATGTCGTTGCCGTCGACACTGCGAACAATCGATGTCGCAGGCGACAATTCTGAATCACCAATGTCGACTAGAACACGATCTCCCGCGGCAAACTTATCGACTTTCTTGTAGAGCAAGATGCTGGTTTTAGCATCTCCAACCGCACTACTCAAACCAGACTGCGGATGACCTAAACGGAACCCGAGAGAAGCCATCACTACTACAACGAGAATTGCTACAGCAGCGATTTTGAGAGAGTTCCTCATCCATCTACCTCCTCTTACTTGACAATTGCCAACGATACACTGCTTAGGGGTTGAATAGGAAGAAGACGGGACTACTTTCGTCTCTGAGGCTTCTTTGTGGACTTCTTTATGCGGGGTGACGCCTTTGCGACCACCTTCTTCTTGGCCACATCTGCTGGAGATGTCTCAGCGTCGTCTCTCTCTGCGGTAGTAGCGCTTTCCTGTTTGTTCTGCAATCCCTGCTCAATAGATTGAAGCCACGCATCAAACTGGAAATCTTCGATCCCACTTCCTGGCTTTTCTAGGGAGTCATCTGCCCGAAATTCATTCTTGGAGTGAAGAGTCTTTCTACCTGAGATGCGTACTTTTATCTCGCCGATCACAGT
>JBJTGO010000126.1:0-4046 GCA_046093985.1 Actinomycetota bacterium | reverse complement strand
GATCCGGTTACAGACCTTCATCACCACATCCATATGGTGCTCGACGATGATGATCGAACATGTCGATGTGAGATTTCGAATCAGACCATTGAGCCAGGCGATGTCCTGCGCACCAAGGCCGCCAGCCGGTTCATCAAGAAGGAGGATCTTCGGATCACTGACCATGGCGCGTGCGATCGCAACGCGCTTGGTATCGGGATACGAGAGCGTGTCAGCGCGACGATCGGAGAGATGTCCGGCGTAGACGCGCTCAAGGACAGTCTGCGCCTTCGCAGCGAGCGCCTTCTCGTCCTTGTACGTGAGTCCAAGCGCTGCACGAACGAGTCCAGTCTTCGCCATCCGATCCGCACCGAGCATCACGTTCTCAAGGACCGTGAGATCCGGGAAGAGTCCAACACCTTGCAAGGTGCGCGCGATACCAAGATCGACGAGTTGATCAGGTCTTGGCCAACTACGACTTGAGCCGAAGAGTTTGAGTGATCCATTCGCTGCGGTGACGAATCCAGAGAGCGCATTGAAGAGCGTCGTCTTACCTGCACCATTCGGACCGATTAGTCCGAGTACTTCGCCTTCGCGAAGTGAGAGCGTCACATCACTGAGTGCTTTGAGTCCACCGAAATTAACGGAGAGGGAATTGATCTCAAGGATCGGATCAGCCGGAAGACCGCTCATGATTGCGCCAGATTCTAGGCACTCGAGGCCCTAATCGGGTAACGATCTCGTAACTAATCGTCCCCGATGCCAGGGCCCAATCATCAGCCGTGTACTCACCCGTAGCACCATCACCGAAGACGATCACCAGATCCCCAGTTTCGGCGCGTGAATCCTTACCCAAATCGACGACGAATTGATCCATCGAGACCCGACCGATGATAGGAGCCCTTCTTCCACTCTCACCTTCGATCACGAATACTCCGGCAGATGGATTCGCATTACGCGGGATCCCATCGCCATAACCCATCGCAACGACTCCGAGTTTCGTATCTCGCTCGACGATCGCACTTGCGCCATAACCGACGCTAGATCCCGCCGGCACATCCTTGACCAATTGCAATTGCGCTTTCAAAGTCATCACCGGTTTCAATCCCAAAGACCTTGAATCACCCATCGTGTTCACATCAGGACTGAGGCCATAGATCGCGATACCGCCACGCATCATCGAATACTTTGCGCGCTTGGCGTTTCGATCGCTCAAAGTCGCGGCTGAGTTTGCGATGTGATGGATGGGAATCGAAAGTCCGGTTGCGAAGATCTCATCGAGTGCTCGATCAAATCGCGCCATCTGTTCTTGGTTCATCGCCTCTTCAGGTTCATCAGCGCGCGCAAAGTGTGACCAAGCACCGACTACTTCGACGAGATCGCGCTTGACTGCATCGAGTAACTCTGCGACCAAAATCTGGAACTCACTCGACTCCGCCATCACTCCACCACGCGACATTCCAGTATCGATCTCGAGATGAACCCGCGGACGAACTCCCACCTTCCGCCCCGAAGCGATCACCTCTTTGAGGTGCGCACGCGATGGAATAGAGAGGTCAATGTCTTCACGGATTGCAGAATCGAAATCACTTCCAAGCGGCGTAAGCCACGCAAGAGTTCGCGCCTTGATCCCCGCTGCGCGTATGGCTAGCGCCTCTTCTAAAAGCGCTACGCCAAGCCATTGTGCGCCACCTTCTAGCGCCGCCTTCGCACACGGAATCAGGCCATGTCCATAGGCATCCGCTTTGACCACAGCAAGTAACCGCGCACTTCCCGCCCTCTCGCGAAGGAGTGCGACATTGGCTCTCAATGCATCGAGGTCAATCTCGGCATAAGCCCTCATCTCAATTCCACTCATCTAAGAAGGCTGCTTCTTCGACGGCCAGGCACGATCAATCGCGATGACAAAGACCAAGAGCGCGCCACCGACGAAAAGTCCACCTAAGAGATCAGAGACCCAATGGGTATCGCGCAAGATCGAAGCGGCACAGACACTGA
The DNA here is from genome assembly GCA_046093985.1 of Actinomycetota bacterium. Taxonomy (GTDB): domain Bacteria; phylum Actinomycetota; class Actinomycetes; order Nanopelagicales; family Nanopelagicaceae; genus SYAN01. Next base: position 2,069 of record JBJTGO010000126.1, on the reverse strand, counting down.
GCGAGATGATCGCAACGCCCCAGGTCAATCTCAATCCTTCGAACGGCTCACGATGCGTGTAGCGATAGACGAGATAGGCCATCAATCCCCAAGTCAGGAGCGCATTCGACGAGTGTCCCGATGGATAGCTCAACCCATCTGCGAAGAGTTCATCGATCTTAAGCCGTGGCTTCGTCCTACCGAATCCGATCTTCGATGCCCCCACGACCAAGTTCAACAAAAGGATTGCAAGGAGAGAGAGATTCAATGGTCGCCACGATTGGAACCTTCTGCCGATCACGATTGCAACGATGATCAAGATCGTCGCCGTCAAACCACGAAGGCCTAAATCATCGATCCTTCGAACCGTGAATTCCAAGATCCATGGATAGTCGGGCATATCGATTCGATGTACCCACTGATCGAAGGCGCGCACCGGAGTATCGAGAAGTACCGAGAGCGTCACTACTACATAACCGAAGAAGAGAAGCGCCGACAACTTGATCGCATGGATCATCTCTGCGCGACGACGCGAAGGGAGTTGTTCCAATGACATCGCTACTCCACAGTGACGGATTTAGCGAGGTTTCGCGGTTGATCCACATCGTTTCCGCGCACCAGGGCCATCTCATAGGCGAAGACCTGCAACGGCACTATCGAGACGATGGGCTGCAACAACTCGAGCGTCGCCGGCACACGGATCGCATAGTCCGTCGCAGGGATATCGCTTGCTGTGTCAGCGACCAGGATCACGTGCGCTCCACGCGCCTTCACCTCTTGAATATTGCTCGCCATCTTCTCGCGAATCTCGCTACCGACTGGCGGCAAAATCGCAATCACAGGAGTTCCCGCCTCGATCAGCGCGATCGGACCATGCTTCAACTCGCCGCCGGCGAAACCTTCAGCATGCATGTAGGCGAGCTCCTTGAGTTTGAGCGCACCTTCCAATGCAGAAGGGAAACCCACATGGCGACCCAGGAAGAGAACCGAGCTCGCATCCTTGAATCCTCGCGTCATCTCGCGAAGCGCCTCGACTGTCTCCAAGACTTGTTCGACCTTGCCGGGAAGCGCCAGTAACTCCGAGCCAATTCGCTTTGCATCTTCCCCGCTCATCTTCTTCTTCGAAGAGTTCGCACCCAAGTGCAACGCAAACAAATGCAGGGCAACGATCTGTGTCAACAAAGCCTTCGTCGAAGCGACCGCGATCTCAGGACCGCCATGGGTGTAGATCACCGCATCCGATTCCCGTGGAATCGTCGAACCATGTGTATTGCAGACTGAAAGCGCCTTCGCCCCTAGTGATTTCGCATGGCGAAGTGCCATCAAAGTGTCCATCGTCTCGCCCGATTGCGAGATCGTCACCACCAAAGTCTTTGGATCGAGAACCGGCTTTCGATATCGAAATTCTGATGCCAACTCCACATCACATGGAATCCCAGCCCACTCCTCGATCGCATACTTTCCAATCAGTCCAGCGTGATACGCCGTGCCACAGGCCAGGATCAATATCCGATTGAAATCACTCCCCAACGCATCGATCTCCGGCAATGAAACTCGTCCCGACTCATCGATTCGCCCGATCAAAGTATCTGAAATCGCCTTCGGTTGTTCGAAGATCTCTTTGAGCATGAAGTGTTGGAATCCGCCACGTTCTGCCGCGGCTGCATCCCAGGTAATTTCATAACGCTTTGCTTCGATCTTCTTGCCATCGAGATCAGTGACCGTCACCGACTCAGGCGTCACAGTGACAACTTGATCTTGACCCAACTCCATCGCTTGCTTCGTTGATGAGATGAAGGCTGCAACATCAGATGCCAAGAAATTCTCGCGATCACCGACACCGACGACAAGTGGCGAATTACGCCGCGCCCCCACAATCACCTTCGGGTCATCTGCATGCACTGCCAACAATGTGAACGAACCTCGAAGCCGCTTACAGACCCTTCGCATAGCCTCCGCAAGATCGCCGCCAGAATCTGCCACCGCATCACTGAGAAGATGTGCAACCGACTCGGTATCGGTCTCCGATGTGAACTTGTGTCCGCGCGATACCAACTCGGCTTTCAACTCGACATAGTTCTCGATGATCC
>JBJTGO010000125.1:0-1416 GCA_046093985.1 Actinomycetota bacterium | reverse complement strand
CACCGCTACTCGCCCCTCGGACATCATCACGATCTATGGCGGGAAGACCATTGAAGTCTTGAATCCAGATGCCGAAGGGCGTCTGATTCTTGCTGACGCTCTTGTGCGCGCCGCCGAAGTGGGTAAGAAGGATGGTGGCCTCGATGGCATCGTCGATGTCGCAACTCTCACCGGTGCCCAGATCGTCGCTCTTGGATCGCGCACATCTGCTGTGATGACGAACAATGATGAATTCCGTAAGAGTTTCCTCGATGTGACAAAGCGCACCGGTGAGCAGTTCTGGCCGATGCCACTCCCAGAAGAACTTCGCGCGTCCTTGGATTCACCCGTTGCTGACATGGCAAACATCGGTGATCGCATGGGAGGCATGCTGGTCGCAGGTCTCTTCCTCCGCGAGTTCGTTTCGCCAGAGCTTCCATGGCTCCACCTTGATATCGCCGGTCCCGCCTTCAATGAAGGCAAGGCGCATGGATATACACCAGTAGGTGGAACAGGAGTCGCAGTTCACTCTCTCGTCGCCTTGGCTGAGGAGACCGCAAGCGCATAAGGCTGGCAGAATTGTCCGCGTAAAGAGTCTTTCGATTCGAAGCAGAGGTGCATGGAATTGGACTTTGATCTCGTCGTCTTAGGTGGAGGATCTGGCGGGTACGCCGCCGCGCTCCGGGCATCACAACTTGGACTAAGCGTCGCTCTGATCGAGCGTGACAAGTTAGGCGGTACCTGTCTTCACCGTGGTTGTATCCCAACCAAGGCGCTTTTACATGCGGGCGAGATCGCAGACAACGCGCGAGAGGCGCACTCCTTCGGTGTCAAGGCTGAGTTCCATTCCATGGATATGGCCGGAGTCAATGCATACAAAGATGGCGTCATCACAAAATTACATAAGGGTCTTCAAGGCCTTGTGAAATCTCGCAATGTCACCTACATCGAAGGCGAGGGTCGCCTTGTATCCCCTAACGCGGTGGAAGTAGCTGGCGTCCGTTACCAAGGCAAGAACATCTTGCTCGCGACCGGCTCTTATCCCAAGACCTTGCCCGGTCTAGAGATCGACGGGAAGAGAGTCGTCACTTCTGATCATGCAATGAACATGGATTATGTCCCAAAGAGCGTCATCGTTCTCGGTGGCGGTGTAATCGGTTGCGAGTTCGCTTCAGTCTGGAAGTCATTTGGTTCTGATGTCACGATCATCGAAGCTCTGCCACGACTCATCGCACTAGAGGATGAGAGTTCGAGCAAGCAACTAGAGCGGGCATTTCGAAAACGCGGTATCAAGTTTGAGGTCGGAGTCCGCTTCACTGGCGCCAAGGTCGATGCCAACTCGGTCACAGTGACTCTTGAAAATGGTGCGACACATAGCGCTGACCTTCTCCTCGTCGCTGTTGGTAGAGGGCCGGTATCGCGAGGACTTGGCTATGA
>JBJTGO010000124.1:0-4354 GCA_046093985.1 Actinomycetota bacterium | reverse complement strand
CCACTGTGAAGCGTCTCTCTCCCTGGGCCTGAACGCAATAGGGCTCTACGGTAGAGACTTCGTCGGAGAGCTTGGCACCTTCCATGCGGGATGAATTTCGCACCGCAATCACCATCTCTTCTCGAGAGAGGTTCACTCCAGAGAAGATTCCTGCTCGCATTGCACCTCGATCACGAAGGTGCCTCGTGATTGCTCTGGTGTCGATCGACTTGATTCCTACGACACCTTGGCGCTTGAGCTCACCTTCAAGATCAGTGTGAGCGCGCCAACTACTGACGCGCGGTGATGGGTCGCGAACTGCGAAGCCTGAAACCCAGATCCTCGAACTCTCGTTATCTTCTACGTTGATTCCGGTGTTACCGATATGCGGCGCTGTCATCACGACGATCTGCTTGTGATACGAAGGGTCGGTCAGAGTTTCCTGGTAACCACTCATGCCGGTGGCAAAGACCGCTTCTCCGAAGGTCTCGCCCTCGGCGCCCCATGACTCACCACGGAAGATGCGACCGTCATCGAGGACGAGGAAGGCTTCGGCGCTCACCCGAGGACCGTACCTTCTCGCATCACCCAAGAACCTTTGTACTGACGTCGTGTACATAACACCCAACTTCGGTTCCGTGGAATGGGGTGTTCTTGCTACGCGATACCGAACTCTGCCTATCCACCTGCCAGGTACGCGCTCTATCGACGATCATCAAGGAGGCGACTCGACCAACCTTGAGAGGGTCGATATGTTCTCTGTAACCCGCAATCTCTGCCGGCTTGGAACTCATGCGAGCAATCAAATCTGAAAAGTTCATCAACCCCGAATCCACCCTCGCCTTGTTCGAGATTGCTAGGGCGGTCTCCAACCCGATCATCCCGAAGGCCGCGGCGTCCCACTCGCACTCCTTCGCTTCCTCAGGATGGGGTGCGTGATCTGTTGCGATGATGTCGATCGTGCCGTCAGCAAGGCCTTCGCGAAGTGCCATCACATCGGCGCTACTGCGAAGTGGCGGATTTACCTTGTAGACCGGATCAAAACTTGTAGCAAGATCTTCTGTGAGAAGTAGATGATGGGGAGTTACCTCTGCTGTGACACGTATCCCTCGTGCCTTTGCCCATCGAATGATTTCAACACTTCCAGCGGTGCTCACATGACAGATGTGCAGTCGCGAACCAACATGATCGGCGAGGAGAACATCTCTGGCGATGATCGCCTCTTCGGCAACAGCTGGCCAACCCTTCAAGCCTAATCGCGCCGAAATAGCGCCCTCATTCATCTGAGCGCCACGGGTGAGAGCGGGATCTTGGGCATGCTGCGCAATGACGCCATCGAAGATCTTGACGTACTCCAACGCTCGCCGCATCAAGACTGGATCTGATACGCAATGACCATCATCACTGAAGACTCGCACGTGTGCGCGTGATTCGGCCATGGCGAGAATCTCTGCCAGTTGTTCTCCACCCTGTCCAACTGTTACGGCACCGATTGGACAGACGTCACAGAGTCCTGCCTCGATTCCTAAGCTAAAGACTTGCTCCACTACACCCGCAGTATCGGCAACAGGGTTGGTATTCGGCATCGCACTGATCGCGCCAAAACCACCGCGCACTGCCGCCGCACTACCGCTCGCCACAGTTTCGGCGTCCTCTTTGCCGGGCTCTCGAAGATGTGTATGCAAATCAACAAGAGCGGGAGCGATTGTCATTCCCTTCAAATCGACGACATCAACATCATCACGAGATCTTCCGACCGGTGCACTTCCGATCGAGGTGATCCGATCACCTTCGACCTCGAGAGTGACTCTCCTCCCGTCAAGATCAACCCCGTTGCTAAGAACGGTCCGCATCGTCATGCTCCTTCTCCCTCAGCGTCGCGATCAAGCGAGTGATCGCTACCTGCCATCAGTAGATAAAGAACGGCCATTCTCACGAAGACGCCATTTGCCACCTGATCGACGATCAAGGATCTCGCGCTATCTGCGCTCCCAGCATCGATTTCGACGCCACGATTCATCGGACCTGGATGAAGGATTACCGCGTCAGGCTTCATCTTCGCCACGCGGTCAACATTGAGACCGTAATGACGTGAGAACTCTCGTTCCGTGGGAAAGAAACCTTGATTCATCCGCTCCCGTTGGATGCGAAGCGGCATCACGATGTCGAACTCGTTGACTTTCGAGTCGATGCGATATGAGACATCGACCGGCCATTGATCGATCTCAACCGGCAAGAGTGTCGGCGGAGCGATCAGCGTTACCTTTGCACCGAGCATCGAAGCAAGGAAGATGTTGCTCCGGGCAACACGTGAGTGGAGGATGTCACCGACAATCGCCAAACGCAGGCCATCGAGTCCGCCACCGAGACGACCGAATCTGTTTCGAATCGTGAATGCGTCGAGCAAAGCTTGAGTCGGATGTTGGCGAGTGCCATCACCAGCATTGATCACTGGTCCCTTGATCCAACCGGAATCTGCCAATCGCTGTGGCGCACCTGAAGAGGGGTGTCTGATGATGACCGCGTCGGCGCCCATGGCTTGAAGGGTGAGCGCTGTGTCCTTCAAGGATTCACCCTTACTCACGCTAGAGCCCTTTGCATTGAAGTTGATCACATCTGCTGAGAGTCGCTTAGCCGCGGTTTCGAAGGAGATGCGAGTTCGAGTTGAATCCTCATAGAAGAGATGGACCACTGGGCGACCTCTAAGCGTCGGCAACTTCGTCCTCTTTCCATCGCTCAAGTTCGACAACTCTGCTGCGGTATCGAGAATCGCAATAGCGCTCTCACGGGTCAGGTCATCGACCGACAGAAGATGGCGAGGTAACTTCATCCTTCGATCACCACCTCATCGATCTCCTCAAGCGGGCTGAGGCGAACCCGAACGCTTTCACTTCGAGCGGTGGGAAGGTTCTTGCCTACATAGTCAGCCCGGATGGGAAGTTCGCGATGTCCTCGATCCACCAGGACAGCTAATTGGACCGTTGACGGCCGTCCTAACTCTCCTAGCGCGTCGAGCGCAGCGCGGATGGTTCTACCCGAAAAGAAAACGTCATCGACGAGGACGACATCTTTGCCTTCGATTCCACTGACCGGGATCTTGGTCGGGCTGAGTGGACGTGGCGGTCTAAGTCGTAGATCATCGCGATGGAGCGTGATATCGATCGAACCCATCTCAACAGGGCGACCTTCGATCTCGGAAATGTCGTGCTGAAGACGCTCTGCGAGAGTGACGCCTCGCGTTGGGATACCCAGAAGAAGGAGATTCTCCGCCCCCTTATTGCGCTCTAAGATCTCATGAGCGATACGGCGGATGGCGCGAGAGATATCTTCGCGCGATAAAACGATACGCGTCATTGACGCCTCCTTCACCGCCTCACAGGACGGCACTTAAAGGTGACCGAAGCATATACCAGAGTTGAATTCCGGCAGAAAGACGGGAGTTGAGGCCCTAGGCGAGAGTCTCTGCAAGCGTTGAGATGCGACCAAGAAGACCGTTGATGAACTTGGCAGATTCATCGGTGGAAAGCCGTTCAGCAAGAACGATCGCTTCGCTGATTGCTACTGCGTCGTCGACCTCGCCCCAAAGAATCTCGAAGATGCCGATTCGGAGAATGTTTCGATCGACCGCAGGAAGGCGATCCTTATCCCAACCCTCTGCGTAGGTGTGAATCAGGCTGTCGATGCGATCGCGATGCTCTGAAACACCGGCGATCAGAGCGTCGGTATATTCGCGATGCTCGCGATCCATGAGTTCCAATTCTGAGGAGTCTGGAACTCTCCCCTTCAGATCTGCCGCAAAAAGCAGGTCAAGTGCTGCCTTTCTCGCCTTTGCTCGAGCGCTCATTAGGCGCGACCGAGGTACTCACCAGTGCGTGTATCGACAAGAACCTTCTCTCCTTGCTTGATGAAGAGGGGAACTTGGATGGTGATCCCTGTCTCGACAGTCGCTGGCTTGGACCCAGCGTTGGAACGATCGCCTTGCAAGCCTGGCTCGGTATAGGTGATGTCGAGAGCAACTGAGGCAGGCAACTCAACGAAGAGTGGATTTCCCTCATGCATCGCAACTACAGCATCGGTGTTCTCCAACATGTAATTGGCGCTCTCGCCTACGGTCTCTCCAGGAATCGTGATCTGGTCATAAGAGCTCGAATCCATGAAGACAAAGTCTTCGCCATCTTTATAGAGATACTGCATCTCACGACGTTCAAGTATCGCAACGTCAACCTTTATGCCGGCGTTGAAGGTCTTTTCGACAACCTTGCCTGAGAGGACATTCTTCAACTTGGTACGGACGAAAGCAGGACCTTTACCGGGTTTGACATGCTGGAACTCGACCACGGTCCAAAGTTGACCGTCGATATCCAAGGTCATGCCA
>JBJTGO010000123.1:0-2581 GCA_046093985.1 Actinomycetota bacterium | reverse complement strand
GTAGATGGTCATGAAACCACGCGCGCCGAGATCGCTCGATGCGTCAAAGAGATTATGTGGGATCTGGCGGATGGCTGTGAAGACTGGAAGCGCCATGTAGGGAAACCAGAGATAGGTGAGGGTGAGGATCACGATGGGAATCGAGAAACCTGGTCCCTTGATGCCGAAAGGCGCCATCGCCCAATTGAAGAATCCTTGTTCGGTAAAGACGAGTCGCATCGCGATGATCTTGACCAGATAACCCGCCCAAAGAGGCAGTGTGATCGCAACTGCAAGGAGATTCCTGACCCAAGGCCGGGCGATCTTTGCCATGTAGAGGCCGAGTGGGACTGCGAAGATGATGCAGAGCACTGTGACCGCCAGCGCGATGAAAAGGGTGCGAATCGATGTCGAGATGTAGGCCGGAACGGTGAATACATCGATGAAGTTATCGAGCGTGAATCCAGGAGTGACGAGCGAAGAGAAGGGATCGACAAACCAGAAGGCAGTGATCAGAAGTAAGAAGAGCGAGACGATGTAGACCCCGACGATCCAGGTCATCGGAAGTGCAAGGAGTCCGAGTAATCGAACTTTTGGATTGCGTAGCAAGAACGATGAGATTGGTCTGCTCTTCTTCTTGGTAGACATCATCATCCTTTGCGGTGGATTCCAGTGGGGACCGATTGCTCGGCCCCCACTGGATATCTATCAACCCTTGACCGTCAACCAAGCGTTGGTCCACTCCTGGAAGCTTGTGCACTTCACATCGGTGCGACCATCAACGCAGGTCTCGATCGGAGTAGTCCAAGGCCAGACGCGCTTGAAGAACTCCTCATCCTCTGCTGCGAACTCGTCGCAGTGAGCTTGTGCCTTTGCGCTTGTGGCACAGAAGGCGATATTCGCTGGCGCCATACCGAAGTTCATCGCGATTGCGCCGTTGACATCTGCTCGGCTGGTGTAATCCATCCAGGCATAGGCACAGTTGATGTTCTTGGTGGTGGAGCTGACGAGCCAGGAGTCATACCAACCTGTCGATCCTTCGACCGGCAGTGTGGTCTTGAGATTCTCCTTGGCAGCGAACTTGCGCAAGATCTCCCATGAGGTTCCAACGACAGTGTTGCCACCGACGAAGGAGGTGATCTGAGCGACTGGATCGGACCAGTACTCACCGATGATCGCATTCTGCTGCTTGAGCAGATCGATCGCCGCTGCGAGTTGATCCTTATCGAGTGCGTATGGGTTCTTGATGCCCAATTCAGGCTTGTGATACATCAAGTAGACAGCAGCATCTGCGATGTAGATCGGTGCGTCATAAGCGGTGATCTTGCCCGCATATGGGCTATCACTCTCCCAGACGACATCCCAACTCTCAGGAGCACCACCGGTGACATCAGAGTTGTACTGCAGCAGATTCGCGCCACGACCGATCGGCACACCATATGGCTTGCCGTTGACGGTGTCATAGACATTGCCCTTCATTCCGGCTGCGATCTCGCCGCCGAAGTTCGGGATCAAGTCGATATTGAGTGGTTGGACATCGCCACCGACGATGAGGCGAAGTGCCGCATCACCAGAGGCCGAGACGATGTCGTATTGACCGGTACGCATCAAGGTCACCATCTCATCGCTTGTACCTGCGACACGTGGATTGACCTTGCAACCTGTTTGGGCTGTGAATTCATCAGTCCAAGCGGGCTCTACGAAACCGGACCAGTTGACGATGTTGAGCTCGCCCTCAAACTCTCCCATTGCTTCATGCATTGGGATGTCGGGCACTTTGATGCTCACACCGCTGCTCTCATCTCCGCCAGATGAACATCCCCCGATGATCAACACGGAAACGGAGAGCAAGCTGAGAATCGCTAGCTTCTTCCCCTTCATTATCTTCCTATTCCCTGACCGAAGTCAGATCTAGACGGATATCTGAGAAGCATGGTTCTTACGCCATACCGCCAGTACCCGATCACCTGTCGCAAAACGAACGTTCTGCGACGGTAATTCTTGATTGAGCGTGGTCACGCTGAGCCTTGCACCTGCATCGGCCTCGATCACGAAGATCGTGTTCGCACCGAGATACGCGACCTCAGTGATCTGACCGAGAAGCGCGCTCTCTTCGCCTGACGGTGAGTAGCTGGATGGTTCGATGCGAATCCGCTCGGGTCGGATGCTGATTGGCGCACCGCCGCCACCAACGCTGCGCGCAGCCTCGCCTTCAAGGATGTTGGAGACGCCAAGGAAACCGGCGACGAATTTGGTCGCGGGATGTTCATAGACCTCTTGTGGTGTTCCAACTTGCTCGATCCGTCCCTCATTGAATACGACGATGCGATCGCTCATCCGCATCGCCTCTTCTTGATCATGGGTGACGAAGATGAAGGTGATACCTGCTTCGCGTTGGATGCGCTTGAGTTCGATCTGCATCTCCTCGCGCAATTGTCGATCCAACGCGCCAAGGGGCTCATCAAGCAGGAGGACTTTCGGTCTCAGCACGAGGGCACGAGCAAGTGCGATGCGCTGTCGTTGACCGCCTGAGAGTTGGTGCGGAAGTCGATCTGCGACATGAGCCAACTTCACCGAGGTGATCGCCTCGAGTGCTTGCCGC
>JBJTGO010000122.1:0-9396 GCA_046093985.1 Actinomycetota bacterium | reverse complement strand
CACCTAAGAAGTAGGGCTTGAAGGGCACCATTCCGGCATTGACGAGAAGGAGGTTGGGATCGTTGAGCACCAAGGAGGCCGAGGGCACAACGGTGTGGGTAAGTCCTTGACGATTGCCAGACTCGAAGAAGTCCAACCACCGCTTTCGAATCTCGGCAGAGTTCACAGTCGGCTAGAACTCCTCGTCCTCGTCATAGGTACTCCGCTTTGACTTCGTTCGAGAACTTGATGTGCATTTGCGACTCTTGCTCGAGCTCTTGCTTCGGCGTTTACTGGTTGCCGCAGAGACGACCGTTCCCAATAACTTCAACGCAACTGCATTCTTGTCGAGGAAATCCGAAGCTGCGCCTGTGACCTTACTAGTCAAATCTTCGGCAGCCTTCGTGATGTTGTTGACGCTCTGAAGTGGGCCGTTGACGAGACGAACTGTCGTCGTTGCTTCTTCTAAGAGAGGTGTCGTATCGGCTGTGATCGCCTTGACTGATGCTCCGACCTCATCGATGGCTCGACCGAGGCGAACAACGGCGTAGGCAATGGCAAAGGCGATGACAAGGAGTGCTGAGGCTGCGATGATCGCTGCGATTCCACCGGCGGACATGAGTGAAGATTACCCCTTAGCCCTTTTTACTCTCTGAGGATTCGTCATCTTCGCCCTCTGGCTGCGCATCAACGCCACTCTCTTTTCGCTGCGCCTCGGTAATGGGGGTTGGCGCGCCGGTCAATGGATCCCCACCGCTCGAAGTCTTTGGAAAGGCGATCACTTCACGAATGGATTCGGCACCCGCCATTAGGGCCGCCAATCGATCCACACCTAATGCGATGCCACCGTGTGGTGGTGGACCGTAATTGAATGCCTCAAGAAGGAATCCGAATTTGGACTTTGCCTCCGCCGCGCTGAGACCAATGACCGAGAAAACCCGCTCCTGCACATCGCGTCGGTGAATACGAATCGAACCGCCTCCGATTTCATTGCCATTGAGAACGATGTCGTATGCATAGGCGAGTGCATGGGCAGGATCTGTATCGAAAGATGATTCGAACTCCGGCTTCGGTCCTGTGAAGGGGTGATGAACCGCAGTCCAACCACCCTGGTCGGTCTTCTCAAACATCGGAGCATCAACCACCCAGAGGAAGTTCCATTTACTCTCATCGATAAGGGCTAGACGTTTGCCGATCTCGAGTCGGACCGCTCCCAACAAATTCTGCGATGTCGCCTTCTCCCCTGCCGCAAAGAAAATGGCATCACCAGGTAGAGCGCCTGCTGCTGAGGCAACCCCAGCGCTCTCCTGTGACGAAAGGTTCTTCGCAACTGGACCGCCGAGCGTTCCGTCTTCTCCAACCAGGATGTAGGCAAGTCCTTTTGCGCCGCGCGACTTAGCCCACTCCTGCCACGCATCAAGTTCTCGTCGAGGCGAACTAGCGCCGCCTGGCATCACTACCGCGCCCACATAAGGTGCTTGGAAGACTCTGAAAGCGGTCTCCTTGAAGAAATCAGTGAGATCGCTCAGTTCCACACCAAATCGAAGATCCGGCTTATCTGACCCATAGCGCTCCATTGCCACCTTGTAGGTCATGTGAGGAATCGGTCGCGGAATTTCATAACCCAAAACTTCTTTGAAGAGCGAGGCCAAGATCTCTTCCGTCACTGCGATCACATCATCTTGATCGACGAACGACATCTCGATATCGAGTTGGGTGAACTCCGGCTGCCGGTCAGCGCGAAAATCCTCATCTCTAAAGCAACGCGCAATCTGGTAATAACGCTCCATCCCAGCGACCATCAGCAACTGCTTGAACAATTGTGGCGATTGAGGCAGCGCGTACCACGACCCTGGTTGAAGTCGCACTGGAACCAAGAAGTCTCGGGCCCCTTCCGGAGTAGAACGAGTGAGATAGGGAGTCTCGATCTCGAGGAACTCCAATCGATCCATACTTCGCCGGATCGAGGAGGTGATCTTGGAGCGAAGACGCAAATTCTGAGACTGCTCTTCGCGACGTAGATCGAGATAGCGATACTTGTAACGGACTTCTTCACTGACGTTGATTGTCTCGCCGCTATCGACGGGGAAAGGAAGTGGGGCCGATTCGCTCAAGATGGTGAGTCGATCACAGATAACTTCGATCTCACCGGTTGGGATTTCCGGGTTCTCGTTTCCTTCCGGACGACGAGAGACGCTCCCCTCGATCAAGACACAGAATTCTGCGCGTAGACGTGAGGCGACCGACTCGTCCTTGATGACTGCCTGGACAGTTCCAGAGGCATCACGCAGATCGATAAATGCGACACCACCATGATCACGGCGACGGGCAACCCACCCTGCCAATGCAACCTTTTGATCGAGATGCGTAGCGCGAAGCTCTCCCGCCTTATGAGTGCGAAGCACGCCGACTCTCCACTTCCTACGCTCGCGCCACTACGTCATGACTCGGAACGAGTCGAGACGGATCCCTATTGAAGGATCTTGGATGCGATCTCTGAAGGGAGAAGTCTAATGCTCTCGCTTTCGCCCGTTGACATTTCTTTGATCTTTGCCTGTCGATCGACCAGTTCGTCATCCCCGATGACGATGACGTACTTGGCGCCACGCTTATCAGCCGCCTTCATCGAACCCTTCAATCCCCTCTCCCCGAAGGCGATATCGACGTTGATCCCACTCTTTCGCAATTCCGTCGCCAAGATGAGTGACTCGCCTCCCGCAGTGGGAGTAAGTGGGATGAGAAAGAGTTGGAGGGAACTTTCGTCTTTGAACTCCACGCCTTCGGCCTCACATGCAAGGAGGACTCGATCAATTCCCAAACCAAAACCGATACCACTGAGGGATTGTCCGCCAAGTTCCTTCATCAAACCGTCGTAGCGACCACCGCCACCGATTCCAGATTGCGCACCGAGATCTTGGTGGACGAACTCGAAGGTAGTCCCGGTGTAATAGTCAAGGCCTCGCACCATGCGCGGGTCTATCTCGAAGGGGATGCCAAGGCGCGCAAGAAGTGATTGCACTTCGTCGAAGTGAGACCGAGCATCGGAGGTGAGGTAATCCAAAAGCATCGGCGCCTTCGCCATCGCCGAACGGATCGCATCTCGCTTGTCATCGAAAAGCCTCAACGGGTTTCGCTCTGCTCGCCCCCGTGTCTCATCATCAAGTGGCAAGGTGGCGATGAAGGTGATGAGATCCTCACGATGCGCCTCCCGAGACTTAGCATCTCCAAGTGAGGTGATCTTGAGCGTGAAGCGCTTCAAACCGAGCGAGAGAAAACCCTGATACGCGATGGAGATGATCTCGGCATCGAGGGCAGGATCATCGACTCCAATCGCTTCGATCCCTGCCTGATAGAACTGTCTGTAACGCCCGGCTTGTGGTCTCTCTGCACGGAAGAAAGGTCCGGCGTAGAAGAGTTTGATCGGTAGCTGTCCTCGGTCCAGCCCATGTTCGATGACGGCCCGCATCACACCTGCTGTTCCTTCTGGGCGAAGCGATATCGAACGACCGCCACGGTCTTCGAAGGTGTACATCTCCTTCATAACGACATCAGTTGAACCGCCAACACCGCGAGTGAAGAGTTCCGTGTCCTCGAAGACCGGAAGTTCGATCAACTGATAACCAGCAACCTTCGCAGGCGCAAGGAGCTGATCACGGACGATCTCGAATGCGGTGGAGCGAGGGGGCAGATACTCACTTACACCTTTAGGGGCTTGGAAGCGCATCGCCAACCCCTTTCAATCCAAAGCTAGCCAGAGATGTGAAGATCTCGTTACAGGTGCAAATTCTAGAGTGGGTCCGGCTCGTCGCGCGGAGAACACTCAGCGAGAGGAGGAGGAAATCTCCAATAGGAAAGGGTTTGAGATCCGCTCCGCACCAATGGTGGTTTCATCACCATGACCCGGTAGAACACGAACATCATCTGGCAATGTGAGGACCTTCTCTGTGAGTGAAATCCTCATCGCTCGCGGCGAACTCGTCGGAAGGTCTGTCCTACCAATAGCGCCCTTGAAGAGAACATCGCCACTGAGAAGCAGGCTCCGATGAGCACCATCACCCATCATCTCTGCCACTCGGTACATCACGGAACCTTTCGTGTGCCCTGGTGCATGAAGGACCTCGATCTCCATCCCCGCAACCTCGATGACATGTCCATCTTCGACTTCAATCACTCGATCAGGCTCCTGCCAGACCTTCGTCGGGACGAGTTGCTCGAGTAACGCGAGTCCTTGTGATCCAAGACCGCGCGCGGGATTGATGAGTAGGTCCCGATCATCAGGATGAATGTAGGCAGTACTCACGCCGCTCTCTTTCGTTAAAGGAAAGAGTGAGAAGGTGTGATCCAGGTGTCCGTGGGTGATCAGGATTGCAACTGGCTTGAGATCGAGTTCGCTACTACGTTCGATGATTCGCGACGCTAGATCCGGAACAGCGATTCCTGGGTCGACGATGACACATTCATTACCCACGCCCGTGGAGAGGATCCAACAGTTGGTGGCAAAGTAGGGAGCAACAATCCGCTCGACCAGCACCGGACTCCCTTTCTCTGCTCGTGCGCCGCTTCTTTTGGGGGTGAGATTCACAAAATCTGGCGCTCAGGGTACCTTTCATGCTTGTAACTGACCCCTTCCACATCACGGGGTGGCTCGTCGATTCGGCTTCGAGCAACTTCGGTGGAGATGGAGTTTACGAAGATCACCAGCGAGGATCCGAATATCCGACGCGCAACGCAAGGAGACCCACGATGAACGAGAACCTATCCCCCGCATCAGCGCTCATCGGAGATCCATCTGCGTACGGACGTGTCGGAGATGATGGCATCGTCTATGTGATCACCGAGTCAGGCGAACGAGCCGTCGGTTCCTATCCCGGTAAAAGCGCAGAAGAAGCGCTCGCCTACTTCGTCCGGAAATTCGAGATGTTCGCCTCTGAGATCGCGCTTCTCGGAGCGCGTATCAAGAGTGGCGCGATGGTTCCTGATGAGGCCCACGCTGCGGTAACCAAACTTCGAGTCCATCTTGAGAATTTCAATGGCGTAGGAATCTCCTCGCACTTCGCGTCTCCATCGAACAGATTCCAGCGATGATTGAGACGAGCAAATCACTCTACGAAGAGAAGAAGGCTGCCGAGCAGGCGGCTAAGGCTGCCAAGCGTGCAGAGGCACTCGCAAACAAGGAACGGATCGTCGTTGAAGCTGAGGCGCTTGCGGACTCAGAGTCCTGGAAGGCCTCAAGTGAGAAATTGAAGACCCTTCTTGATGAGTGGAAGAAGGCCCCTCGTCTTGATAAGGCAACCGATGCGGCTCTCTGGAAAAGATTCTCATCCTCTCGAAATCGTTTCGACAAGCGTCGACGACAGCACTTCGCCACCTTGATTGCAAAGCAAGGAGAGGTCAAGGGTGCGAAGGAGCGCATCGTCGAAGAAGCGGAATCGCTACGGACATCAAAGGATTGGCTCGCCACTGCCGGAAAGTTCAAGTCTCTAATGGCCCAGTGGAAGGCAGCCGGACGGGGTAAGCACAGCGAGGACACCAAACTCTGGGCTCGCTTCAAAGCAGCACAGGATGAGTTCTTCCAGGCGAAGAACGCCGACCTTGAACGTCGTGGTGAGACGATGGAACAGAACCTTGCTAAGCGCGAAGAATTGGTCGTTCTCTTCGAAGCGATCCTCCCCTTCACAGATCACCAAGTGAGCAGAAAACGTTTCCGAGAACTCGATGAGCAGTGGCGCAAGATCGGGATGACCGATCGGAAGAAGCGTGATGCTCTAGAAGCGCGAGTAAAGAAGGTCAATGACGCGATTCGCGAGGCCGAAACGACTCACGCTCGAAAGAGTGATCCGACCGCTCGTGCCCGCGCCAACGATGTCGTGACCCAGTTGCAGCAGGCCTACGACAACTATCTTGCACAGGCTGCGAAGGCTGAAGCAGCCGGAAACTCGAAGCGCGCCGCAGAACTTCGTGAGGCCGCTGAAGCACGAAAGGTGTGGCTTGCTGAAGCCATGAAAGGTCTAGCCGAGTTCAGTAGCTAACTATTGGTGACGCGATAGACATCGTAGACACCATCAACCGAACGAACCGCGGCCAGAACCGCATCCAAGTGAGTCGCGTCAGCCATCTCGAAAGTAAAGCGTGAGTAGGCAGTTCGGTCCTTCGCAGTATGAACCGATGCGTTGAGAATGTTGACGTGTTGGTCCGATAGCGCTTTCGTGACATCTGAGAGAAGGCGACTTCGGTCGAGAGCCTCAACTTGGATGTTGACCAAGAAGAGTGATTTGGCATCGCTATTCCATGCGACGGCAACGATTCGATCGCTCTGATTCAGCCGTAGATCCTCAAGGTTGATGCAATCGCTTCTGTGAACTGAGACTCCACTCCCTTTGGTGATGAATCCTGTGATCTCATCCCCCGGCACCGGTGTGCAGCATCGTGCCAGTTTCACGAGTAGATCATCTGCACCTTCGACATGGACACCGCTACTGCTTCGACGCTCGAGTTGTGTGATCGGGACATTGGTGACGATCGCAGAATCGATCACATCCTCAAACGGCTCCTCAACTCCCAGCGCAGCCACCAACTTCTCAACAACTGATGAGGAGGAGACATGTCCATCACCGACAGCGCAGTAGAGCGCTTCGATATCGGCAAAGCGCATCTCATGAGCTAGCTCGATAAGGGCATCACCAGCAAGTATCTTCTGGATCGGAAGACCAGCCTTACGCATCTGACGCGCGAGAGATGCCTTGCCGGCCTCGATTGCCTCATCACGTCGCTCCTTGGTGAACCAGGCCTTGATCTTCGAACGTGCGCGTTGCGATTTGGCGAAGGCGAGCCAGTCCCTGGAGGGAGCAGCGCTCGGGCTCTTGTTAGTGACGACCTCCACAGTGTCGCCATTGAGGAGTGGTTGCTCCAGAGAGACCAATTTCCCATTCACCTTTGCACCAACACACTTGTTTCCCACTTCAGTATGGACGGCGTAGGCGAAATCAACTGGTGTGGAGCCTGCTGGAAGCGCAATCACGCTCCCTTTCGGTGTGAAGACAAAGACCTCAGGTGTGCGTAGGTCGTAGCGCAGAGCGTCCAAGAACTCGTCTACATCTGGCGTTTCCTGCTGCAATTCATGCAACTGCTTGAGCCAGAGGATCTCGGTGTTACTCGTCCTACTATCGCCCTTCCCGCTCATACTCGCGCTCTTGTACTTCCAGTGAGCCGCCACACCGAATTCGGCGCGCGAATGCATCTCATGGGTGCGAATCTGTATCTCAACGGCCTTTCCGGTCGGACCGATCACGGTGGTATGAAGTGATTGATAAAGGTTGAACTTCGGCATCGCGATGTAATCCTTGAATCGTCCTGGCACTGGACTCCACCTCGCGTGGATCGCACCGAGGACGGCGTAGCAATCGCGGACATCGTTGACGAGGACCCGAACGCCTACGAGATCGTAGATGTCGTTGAAGTCACGGCCTCGCATCACCATCTTCTGATAGACGCTGTAGTGGTGCTTATTCCGACCCTTCACCTCCGCAGCGATCGCCTCGCTCTTGAGATCCTCCGAAAGCGATTCGATCACATCGCGCGTGAGCAGATCACGTTGCGGCGACCGTTCGCCGATCAGTCGATCAATCTCCTCATACTTCTTCGGCTCCAAAGTACGAAAGGAGAGATCCTCCAACTCCCATTTCATGGTGTTGATGCCGAGGCGATGGGCCAGCGGGGCATAGATGTCCAGCGTCTCACGTGCTTTGCGTGCCGCGCTCTCTGGTGCCACGAATTCCCAAGTACGTGCATTATGGAGACGATCTGCCAACTTGATGATCAGAACCCGCAAGTCCTTCGACATCGCGACGATCATCTTTCTAACCGTCTCTGCCTCTGCAGTTGGCCCATAGGTCAATCGATCAAGTTTCGTTACGCCGTCGACGAGATCGGCAATCTCATCGCCGAAATCAAGCCGCAATTGTGTAAGTGAGTACTCAGTGTCTTCGACTGTGTCATGGAGCAGGGCTGCACAGATCGTGGCGCTATCCAGACCGAGATCAATGAGGATCTCCGCGACAGCGACTGGATGCGTGATGTAGGGATCGCCTGATTTTCGAAGTTGACCCTCGTGGGCGCGCTCTGCCTTCTCAAAGGCGAGATTGAGGCGCCGTAGATCGTCATCACTCCAGAGCGAACCCACGCGGGATCGAATCGGAGCGAGAAGCGACATGTCCGGATTTTACCGGCCTTTACTTATCGCCTCTTCTTGCGCTTTGGCTGTTGACGCTGGGCCAAGGAGGAATTCTCCTGCTCATTTCCGCCACGGGAGTTGACCCGCTTCGCCAGAGCGATCATCGCTGGTTCACGCTCTTTGAGACCGGCGAGCACGGGAGTCGCGATAAAGAGCGATGAGAAGGTTCCAATGATCATGCCGATGAAAAGAACGAGTGCAACATCCTTGAGCGTTCCGGCGCCTAACAATCCGGCGCCGACGAAGAGAAGTGACGCGATGGGCAATGTTGCGACGATAGAGGTGTTGATCGAGCGGATCAGAGTCTGATTGACCGCGAGGTTGGCTGCCTGCGAGTAGGTCTGCCGCGCCACCTGGGTGATGTTCTTCGTATTCTCACGGACCTTGTCAAAGACCACGACCGTGTCGTAGAGCGAATAGGCCAAGATGGTGAGGAATCCAATCAAGGTCGCCGGTGTCACTTCGAAACCGATCAGCGCGTAGATACCGACAGTGATGAAGACGTCGTGGAAAAGGGCGATGAAAGCAGCGAACGCCATCTTCGGCTCGAATGTCATCGCAAGGTAGAGCATCACGATGATGAAGAAGGCGACAAGTCCGGTGATGCCCTTCCTCGTGATCTCTTCACCCCATGACGGTCCGATCGATTGAACATCAATCGACTCAACATCGATGGCGTAACGCGAGGAAAGGAGATCCTGAATCTCGGTTAGTTCTGCCGGCTCCAGCGACTCGGTACGAATCTGGACCTTATCTGTGCCAAGCTCTTGGACGATCAGACCTTCGATGAAAGGGAGCTGGGTAACGGTTTCGCGAGCATTGGAAGCATCTGCCTGGGTGCTGGTGACGGTGAGTACGGTGCCACCGCTGAATTCGATACCCAACTTCATCCCTTGGAAGAGAAAAGCACCTACCGAGATGATGAAGAGAGCGAGCGATACGAGGTACCACTGTTTCCTTCTGCCGACGAAGTCAATCGAGACTTCACCACGATAGAGGCGGCCTCCGAATGAGCTCTGGTCCTGCTTCTCAGACATTGGCGCTCCTCTCTGCAGTGCTCTTCAATCCCAAGTTCTTCGGAGTCAAACCACTGAACTTCCTTCCCTCTTGGAAGTACTTCATTCGAGAGAGAACGACGACGAGTGGCTTTGAGAAGAAGAAGATGACGAGTAGGTCGATCAAAGTGC
>JBJTGO010000121.1:0-3473 GCA_046093985.1 Actinomycetota bacterium | reverse complement strand
CCGCCAGGTCTTCCACCACCTGCACCCGGACCACCTGGACGTCCACCGAATCCACCACCTGCACCCGGACCACCTGGACGTGCACCTTGTGTTCTATATGGTGAAGATCCACCAGGACCACCTGGTCCACCTTGAGGGCGAGCGCCAGGTCCACCACGACCAGGTCCACCAGGTCGTGCACCAGGTCCACCTTGTTGCGGACGTGCGGCAAATCCAGGGCGCACCGCACCAGGACGTGGTCCTGCCATCGGAGGTCTCTGCCCCGGTCTGATCGTTTGACCTTGTCCACTTCCGCCTTGTCCCGGACGTTGTCCTGGACGCGGCACCGCAGATGTACCGAAAGGATTGTTTCCAGTGCGCGGGGGGCGCGGCATCTGTGGAAGTTGCGATGGCGAGGCTCCAGCTTGTGGTGGGCGCGGCATCTGTGTTGGTTGTGGTGGCGTGAAGGTCGGACGTTGATCGACGACCTCGGTTGCGCGCTCTAACTCTCGTGCTGCCTGCGCCTCTTTGATCACTGCTTCCAATTCAGCAGGGATTTCTGGCGCCTTCTTCGTGGCTTTCTTAGCCGGAGCCTTCTTCGCCTTTGGCTTCTCCTCAGTCGCTTTCGCAGCCGCTGCGGGATAGAGATCTCGCATCTTACGAACGACGGGGGGCTCTACGGTGGAGGATGCAGAACGGACGAACTCACCGAGTTCTTGGAGCTTGGCAAGGACATCCTTGCTCTCCATACCAAGTTCTTTTGCTAACTCATATACGCGGACTTTCGCCACTGCTTCCTCATCTTCTCTTCCGACTCCGCGCATCTCGGAAGAGACGAACGCAGCCTAAATCAGGGTGGACCTCATGATCGTGTGGTGCTCATTAGAGTGCCATACCCGGACTTCTCATTTCTTGGTTCACCCGAGTGAATGCTTTGGTGCATCCGTCGGGAGTTTGCGTGGCTTAGCCTACCGCGCCAGGTCCCTCGTTCCCACCATCAGGGGCAGGTTGATTCGAGGTCACGCCAGATCCAGCGTCGGAATGGATATCGATCCGCCAACCTGTGAGGCGTGCGGCCAATCGGGCATTCTGTCCATCTTTTCCAATCGCCAATGAGAGTTGGAAATCAGGGACGGTCACTTTCGCAGAACGGGCCTGAGCATCGACGATCTCAACTGAGGAGACTCGTGCCGGAGCAAGAGCGCTCGCTACGAATGCTGCCGGATCTTCAGACCAATCGACGATATCGATCTTCTCACCATGGAGTTCGTTCATGACATTTCGTGCTCGCGATCCCATCGGACCAATGAGCGAACCTTTGGGACTTACGCCAGATCGGTGACTTCTCACTGCGATCTTGCTTCGATGTCCTGCTTCACGAGCAATCGCCATAATCTCAACGATCCGGTCGCGGATCTCCGGTACTTCGAGTGCGAAGAGTTGCTTGACCAAAGCAGGATGAGTCCGCGAGAGCGTGATCTCTGGCCCCTTCAATCCTTGCCTCACTTCGACCACGAATGCTTTGACTCGTTCGCCATGACGATAGACCTCACCAGGTACTTGCTCATGCGGTGGGATCTTCCCCTCGACTTTACCGAGATTGACATAGACCATCCGCGAATCTCGACCTTGTTGGATCACTCCGGAGACGATATCTCCGACGGTTCCACTGAATTCTCCGATCACATCCA
Organism: Actinomycetota bacterium; assembly: GCA_046093985.1. Classification (GTDB taxonomy): domain Bacteria; phylum Actinomycetota; class Actinomycetes; order Nanopelagicales; family Nanopelagicaceae; genus SYAN01. The sequence continues at coordinate 1,803 of JBJTGO010000121.1, read as the reverse complement.
AGTCATTCTTCTCACGAAGCTTGGATTTGATCACCTGTCTCGCAGTCGAGGTCGCGATCCGACTGAAACCTTCCGGTGAATCGATCTCCTCACCGAGATGCTCCCCATCAGGACCGAAGGTCGGCACGACGATCGAGATCTCACCTGTCGCGCGATCCAATCGAGCGAAAGCATGCATCCGTGCGGTGGGAAGGTTTGCATAGGCGGTCTTCACTCCGATCTCAATCGCAGAGATCAATTGTTCGAGTGAGATACCTCGCTCTGTCGTGAGCGCTTCCAGGAGTTTCATATCGACATGCATCGTCACTCCCCCTTCCGCTTGAACTCGATCTCAATCGTTGCCCGCTTGACCTGCGCAAGTGGGATCTTCTTCCCGTCGATCAGAGGATCACCATCGAAACTCTCGATCCTGCCACTCACGGCGGTGCCATCGATCAATACGACTTTGACGAGTCGCCCGACATTCTTTCGCCAATGCCGTGGCTTGGTCAGAGGTCGATCGACTCCGGGTGAAGAGACTTCGAGAGTGAAAGGTGTATCGCCAAGGAGTGTGAGTGAATCGAGGCGCTCTGAGATCAATCGTGATAGCGCGGTGACTTCATCAAGGGTGAGTGGACGCTCCTCGTGATCGACGAGGACAGTGACGACACGGCGCTTACCGGCGGTTGTTACAGAGAGGTCTTCGATCAAGGCATCAGCGCGCTCAATCAGAGGGGTCAGTGTTTCCAATAACTCTGCGGCGATACTCATGATGCTCCGTACTCATTCCCTTATTCAGTTGTCTCAGATATCAGCGCGATATCGAGTGCCTTGAGTCTACTGAGTGAAGATATCGATGCCAAGACTCACGATGAGGATCACCGTGACGGCGATGAAGGCCTTACGGATGAGTTGGGATCCACCTTTGACCGCCACACGCACTCCGAAGAGCGCACCGATCAGATTAGCCACCCCCATCGTCAATCCGATCGCCCAGATCACGTTCGATGAGAGTTGGAATGAGATCAACGCAGCAAGGTTCGTCCCCCAGTTGACCACTTTGGTGATCGCAGTCGCCTCCAAGAAAGCGAATCCGATCACTGCCACCAGGATCAGTGCGATGAACGATCCAGTCCCAGGACCGAAGATCCCATCATAGAAACCGATGACAAGACCTGCTGCTGCGCCGATCGCATAACGCTGACCATCGCCGTGGCGATGCGACTTCACAAGTCCAAGTTCCTTCTTGGTGAAGGTGTAGATCGCAACGGCGATCAGCATCACCACGATGATCGGACGGAAGAGATCCTTCGGGATGAGATTGGCGAAGTGGGCGCCAGTGAATGATCCGATGAAAGCCGGTATCGCCATCGCAACCGTGAAGCGGAGATCGATTCGAATCCGACGCAAGTAATTGACCACCGCACTCGATGTGCCGATGAAGGAAGGGAGTTTGTTGGTGCCTAAGACCGTCGCTGGTGCAGTGGAGTTACCCAAACCGACCATCATCGCAGGGAGTTGGATCAACCCTCCGCCACCGGATATCGCATCGACGAATCCGGCAAAGCCAGAAGCAAAAAGCAGGAAGGCGATGACTTCGAAGGAGAGATCCATCTATAAAGAATCGCTCACGAAAGGAGCGAAGTCACCTCGGTGATAACAGAGGCAAGAGCGACTTCACGCTTCTCGTTTCCTTTGCGGATACGGAGTTCGACCTTCCCTTCAGCGAGCGACTTACCGAAAATCAAGATGATCGGATTTCCGATCAACTCAGCATCCTTGAACTTCACACCAGGGGACGCATCTCGCCGATCGTCAAAGAGG
>JBJTGO010000120.1:0-1567 GCA_046093985.1 Actinomycetota bacterium | reverse complement strand
ACCGGTAGGGATCCAGAACATGCCTTGTTTGCTTTCACCACGGGGATCTTGGATGCAATGGATCGTGATGAATTACAGGGAGTCGTCGCACATGAGATGGCTCATGTGGCAAATCGCGACACTCTCGTCTCTGCTGTCGCTGCAACGACTGCTGGGGCTATCGCCTTGATCAGTGATTTCCTGATGCGAATCCTCTGGTTCGTCGGTCGTCGGAATCAGAACAACTCGAACCCATTAGCGCTCATCCTCTCCTTCGTTGTGATCCTCCTTGCGCCTTTGGCGGCGATGCTCCTGAAATCTGCGATCTCACGTAAGCGCGAGTCTTTGGCTGATGCGACCGCAGTTCAATTCACCCGTAACCCCACGGGGCTTCGAAAGGCTCTGGAGGTCTTGGCGCGAGATTCGACCGTTGTGCAACAGAGATCGACTGCGGTTGCCCATATTTGGATCGAATCCCCACTCGATTCGAAGGCGGTATCGAAACTCTTCGCTACACATCCACCGATCGAAGAGCGGATCGCAACGCTTCGTAAGTTGGAAAGTGGCGGGCTATAGCGGGAAAGCGAGGATGAACTTCGCACCCTTGCCGAGCTCTGACTCAACTCGCACACTCCCACCGTGCGCTTCCATGATCGCTTTGACGATGGAAAGGCCGAGTCCGCTTCCCTCAGTCTTGACCGATCGCGTACGTGAAGAATCGGCGCGGTAGAAGCGCTCGAAGATCTTCGCTTGATCCTCTTTCGCAAGGCCAGGACCATTGTCAGCCACGCTCACCTCGGTCGCTGATTCGCCTTCCACGACCTCAACCACGATCTTCGTTCCGGCGGGTGTATGTGAGCGTGCATTCTCCAAGAGATTGGCGATCACTTGATGGATGCGATTTTGATCCCCGAGAACATAAGACTCTTCTTCAGAAAGTTTGATCTCTATTGGATGTTCCGGCCCTGCAACTCGAGCGGAGGCAACTGCTCCACCTACCACTTCATTGAGGTTGACCGGGAGCTTTGCGATCTCTAGAGATTGATCAAGACGCGCAAGAAGAAGAAGATCTTCTACCAGGGTTCCCATGCGAATCGACTCATCTTCGATCCGCTGCACAAGTTCCTTCGTCTTTTCTTCACCGGAGATCACACCTTGGCGATAGAGCTCGGAGAAACCTCGGATCGCAGTGAGAGGGGTGCGAAGTTCATGGCTCGCATCAGCAACAAAGCGACGTAACCGATTCTCACTCTCAACGCGTGCTGCGAATGATTCTTCGATTCGGGCAAGCATCTGGTTGAGCGATCCCACAAGTCGACCTACTTCGGTATGTGGTTTTGCAGTGGGAAGTCGCGCCGATAGATCACCTTCGGCGATTGCCTCCGCTGTGCTCTCAACTGCAGCAAGTGGTCGCAGGCTGATTCGGATAGCGCGCCTCGAAAGAAGTGCAATCAAGACCAAGACGACGAGGCCGATCAGCGTGAGGAGATATCTAAGTTGATCGATATTGGATTGGACGCTTTCTAGGGATTGTGATGCCATCACAACTCCGATGCCAGAGGGAAGTTCTAAAGCGAGGATCCGGTAC
>JBJTGO010000119.1:0-1370 GCA_046093985.1 Actinomycetota bacterium | reverse complement strand
CAATGGGACAGATCCTCCATGCGCAAGAACTTCGAGGCGCGGAGGTCATTCATGTGGCTGCTGACCCGGATGGAACCTTGAATCCAGAGAGACTTGAGGCTGCGCTTGATGATCGGGTCGCACTTGTCGCAGTTACTCATGTTTGTTATCGCACGGGTGCAATGTCTGACATCAAGGCGGTCAGTCAACTCGCTCACAAACACGGAATCCCCGTCATCGTCGATGCCTACCAATCCGCCGGCTCCATTCCCATTGACTTTGATGATGTCGGAGCTGACTTCATGGTTGGGGGATTCCTCAAATACATGCTTGGACTTCCTGGCATTGGATTTCTCCTTACCAAGCGCGACTATTCTTCTTTGCCGACACAGACCGGCTGGTTTGCTGCACGGGATGTATTCGCTATGGAGATCGATAAGTATGACCCCGCAACCGATGCTCGAAGATTCGAGGGTGGAACTCCTCCGATTCCGAGTGTCTTTGCGGCGGTTGCAGGATTGAAATTGCTCCTTGAGATTAGCTTGGAACAATCTTGGCGCCAGACAAGCGCCATTCATCGGATGCTTCGACAGGAACTCTCCAAGCTAGATGCATCCTTTCTTACTCCGGAAGACTCGAAAGCGCACGCAGGGTTGATTGCGTTCAAGTCCGTAGATGAACACAAACTTGTCTCGGCTCTCGACAATCACCAGGTGGTCGTTTCCTCACGGGATGGAAATGTGAGAATAAGTCCTCATTTCTATAACACTGAGGGCGATGTTGAGGCACTTATGAAGTCGCTCTTTGAACACCAGGAACTTCTTGTCCATCTTGACGTCCGTTAGTCTCTACCCATGAGCTATGCCACGCCGCCTATCTTGACGGGATCTGGCAAGAGCGATTACGAGAACTATCTACGGACTGATGAGTTATTGAGTCTGCAGAAGAACTCAGATCAATGGGAGCATCGTGACGAACTCCTCTTCACAATAGTGCATCAGACTTCCGAGCTTTGGTTGAAATTGGCGAGTTCCGAGGTCTCTGAGGCGGTCTCAAATTTGCGCCAGAATAACCTGCGCGAACCTCAGCGATTGTTGAGTCGAAGCGTTCTTTGCATTCACCAAACGCATAACGCCCTCGACATGTTGGAGAAGATGTCGCCGTGGGACTATCAACAGGTGCGTCGAGCCCTAGGTCATGGGTCAGGATTTGATTCACCAGGATTCAATCTTCTGAGGAAATCTGTGCCATCGCTTGGAGTTGAGTTCACTCGTCTTCTCCAGGAGAAAAAGATAAGTTTGCCTACACTCTTTCTCAATGATCGCGTTTACGAAGATCTCTATCAAATTGCTGAATGGCTTCTCGAGCTAGATGAGAGAATTGCGCTATGG
>JBJTGO010000118.1:0-2564 GCA_046093985.1 Actinomycetota bacterium | reverse complement strand
GGTCAATACACCGAAGAAACGCTCAATCGATCCAAAGAGCGCTCTATGGATCATCACTGGACGCTGCCTCGACCCATCATTTGCCTGATACTCCAGTTCGAAACGTTGTGGCAATTGGAAATCAACTTGGATGGTCGACATCTGCCAGGTTCTACCGATCGCGTCCTTAGCTTGAACCGAGATCTTCGGACCATAGAACGCGGCGCCACCCTTATCTAGAACTAATTCCAGTGATTGTGCCTTGGCTGCTTTCTCGAGCGCAGCAGTCGCTTTCTCCCAGTCCTCATCACTGCCCACAGACTTAGCCTCATTCTTGGTCGAGAGCTCCAGATAGAAGTCGTCGAGTCCATAGTCACGAAGGAGATTGAGGACGAAGGTAAGGAGGCTGTCGAGCTCATCGGGCATCTGTTCTGCGGTGCAGTAGATGTGAGCGTCATCCTGTGTGAAGCCACGAGCGCGAGTGAGTCCATGGATGACACCGGACTTCTCGTAACGATAGACAGTTCCGAACTCGAAGAGACGAAGCGGCAACTCACGATAGGAACGCCCGCGTGACTGGAAGATCAGATTATGGAACGGACAGTTCATCGGTTTCATGTAGTACTGCGCACCTTGGCGCTTGACGTGGCCATCACTGCTTCGCTCTTCGTCCAAGATCATCGGTGGGTACATTCCCTCGGCGTACCACTGCAAATGACCGGACTTCTCGAAGAGCGCTGACTTGGTCAAGTGAGGTGAGTAGACGAACTCGTATCCCTCTTCCTCATGACGAAGTCTTGAATAATCCTCCATCGCCCGACGGATGATGCCACCCTTGGGATGGAAGACTGCAAGTCCACTTCCAATCTCTTCTGGGAACGAGAAGAGATCGAGTTCTTGTCCAAGGCGACGATGATCGCGCTTCTCTGCCTCTTCCAACATGGTGAGGTAAGAATCGAGCGCCTCACTCGATGCCCATGCGGTTCCGTAAACACGTTGGAGCATCGGGTTCTTCTCAGATCCGCGCCAATAGGCAGCAGCCGAGCGCATCAACTTGAACGCCGGAATGTATTTCGTCGATGGTAAGTGGGGACCTCGACAGAGATCAGACCAAACCGGCTCGCCATCCCTACCGAGATTGTCGTAAATGGTGAGCTCTCCAGCGCCCACCTCAACACTCGCTCCCTCGGTCTCGTCGCTTCGTCCCTTGATGGAGATCAGTTCGCACTTGTAAGGCTCATCCTTGAGTTCATTGAGCGCTGCGCCCTCGTCGGTCACGCGGCGCTTGAATCTTTGGCCTTCCTTGATGATCTTGCGCATAGCGCTCTCGAGCGCTTCGAGGTTCTCCGGAGTGAACGGTTCCTTTGGATCGAAGTCGTAATAGAAGCCGTCAGTGATCGGCGGTCCGATACCTAAGCGGGTCTGAGGAAAGAGTTGTTGCACTGCTTGCGCCAAGACATGCGCCGTGGAGTGGCGCAAGACGCTGAGCCCTTCTGCAGAATCGATCCTGATCCCTTCGATGACATCACCTTCATGCAGATTGGTCCAGAGATCTTTCAACTCGCCATTGATACGGCATACAACGACCGCTTCCGAACCTACCTTGGTGGCATCTCCGAAGAGATGATGCGCCTTCTGATCATCAGCAACAGTGACCCTTTGACCATCAAGGACGACATTGATCGATGCGGACACTCGGCAAGGCTAGCAAAGCGAGAATTGCGGCTCGGTGATTATTGCAGCGTGGAGTAGATCCAGTATGCGATGGCAAAGACAGAGATAGCGAGACCAACCGGAATGATCACTTTCATCTTCAGGAAGGGGGCACGCTCTGTCGCCGAAGTAGCGGTCTCCTTGGCTTTCTCCATCGCACGCTTAGCCCAAGCGAATTCAGTAGCAAGGATTGCAAGTCCCACGATCAATACAGCAATGCCAGGTCCGGGTGTGACGATGAAGAGAATTCCGAGCGCAGTGACGATTCCACCGAAGAAGGCGATCACGAGCCGCCATGCCAATTTCCCGGCGGGCGTTGATTTGATCCACGTAATCAGTTTCATGGATGCGGGTTCTTTGCTCTCCAGTCTTGGAATTGTTGCCGAAGTCTATCAACCTCGCTGAGTGCTGAATATGAATGACCTTGGAAACTGCTGACGGGTTGAACATCTCGAAGCGCCGAGGTAAGGGCGAGGGCTTTCATCCCTCGCAGGTCATCGATCATGAAGTCTCGTTCCTTGACCCCGAAGTATTCGATCAACAATTCTCGAGTGAGTCCTGGCAGACATCCCGATTCGAGGGTAGGCGTCCACCAACTCTCCCCGTCCCAGAGCAAGATATTCGCCAGCGCGCTCTCAGTGATAAATCCTGACCTATTGGTGAAGACGACATCATCTCTCCCCTCCTGTTTCGCATAACGAAGCGCCGCGCCATTTTCGCCGTAGGAGAGCGTCTTCACCCCAGCCAGAACAGACTCCTCATTCTTCGGATAGGGGTAGTGAACCAACGCCAGCGCTTCGGAAGGGATCAGATGATGGCGCGCCGTAATGATGAGGTCACCGTTAGAAAGATAAGAGAGTCGTATCTGCCCG
>JBJTGO010000117.1:0-1173 GCA_046093985.1 Actinomycetota bacterium | reverse complement strand
ACTTTCGTCTCTAGATTTAGGAAGGAAGCGCTCTCTGCTGCCGGGCTCAACCATCCTGGAATCGTCGCAGTCTATGACTCGGGTGAAGAAGAGAACTCGAGTGGTAGCAGGACTCCCTACATCGTCATGGAGTATGTGAGCGGACAGACGTTGCGCGAAATCATCCAACGGGGCGAACGGATGGATCTTGAGCGCGTCATCACGATCACCAAAGGGATCCTCGATGCGCTTGATTACTCACATAAGAAAGGCATCATCCACCGCGATATCAAGCCAGGAAACATCATGATCACCGACGCAGGTGATGTGAAGGTCATGGACTTCGGTATTGCCAGAGCACTCGATGAGAGCGCGACGATGACAAATACATGGAATGTCGTCGGTACGGCTCAATATCTCGCTCCGGAGCAGGCAACGGGAAGTAGCGCAGATGCCCGAAGCGATCTCTACGCGCTCGGTTGCGTCTTCTATGAACTCGTCACTGGAAGACCGCCCTTTACCGGAGATACGCCGGTTGCGATCGCATACCAACATGTCTCTGCAGAGTTGCCGAAGCCTTCGACCCTTCAACCGACTCTTTCCAAGGCCGTCGATGACTTCCTAGCGGTAGCGCTTGCAAAGAATCCAGATCATCGTTATCAAAGTGCAGCGACAATGCAGAAGGATCTGATCAAGCTCTCTCGCGGTGAGGAAATCACCACGCAGTTGCCCATCACCAAGATCCCACGAAGGAACGTTGCGATTGCAGCGATCATTGGCGTGGTAGCGCTTGCGTTGGGATCGTTCTTGCTTCGATCCGGAGATACCTCGCTTGTCACAGTTCCCAATGTCGTCGGCCTTACTGAGAATGAGGCGCGCGAGTTACTTGGTGAATTCACCATCACCGTCCAACGAGCTCCAGATCAGCGAATCCCTAAGGATCGGATCGCGCTCCAACTTCCTGTCGCAACCGCACGAGTCGAAAAGGGAAGTGCGATCACTTTGACGATCTCAGATGGTGCTGGGGATACGACAGTCCCTGCAGAGATCATCGGAAAGACTTTGGAAGAGGCGCGCACACTCCTTGCAGCAGCTGGACTTCGAGTCGCTCGAACGATTCCTATCGATTCGGAGTTGAGCCCCGGTTCTGTGATCACAGTAAATCCTGGCCCCGGAACGACTCTCCCGGCTGGA
>JBJTGO010000116.1:0-3329 GCA_046093985.1 Actinomycetota bacterium | reverse complement strand
GCTCGTCAAAATCTCCAATGAGCATGGTTCGATCACGTTGCCGGCAGAGATCGGCGATATCGATTTCAGGGCGGTCTGGATCCCGCGTAACTCGCTCAACTCGCGCCCATTGCTCGATTTGAAGAAGGCGACCCACACACTTGTAACGGTGGTGAAGGCATGACGACTGCAGATCTGATCGGTATGGATCCAGGATGGCTGATTGCCGTCAAAGCGCTCCTCGTCTTCGCGATCTGCGTGGTGATGACTCTCTTCGCAATCTGGGCGGAGCGACGCGTCGTAGCGCGGATGCAGATGCGCCTTGGCCCCAATCGAGTCGGAAAGTTCGGTCTCTTGCAGAGCCTTGCTGATGGTGTGAAGTTGGCATTCAAAGAGGATCTGATCCCTAAGGCGGCAGACAAGATCGTCTTCATCTTGGCGCCGATGATCAGCGTCTCGGTCTGCTTCTTGGCATTCGCGGTGATCCCGATGTCGGGACCGGTGACGATGTTCGGACGCGAGACAGCGATGCAATTGACTGATTTTCCGGTTGCTGTCCTCTACATCTTGGCAGCGACTGCGATCGGCGCTTACGGCATCATGCTCGCTGGTTGGTCTTCCGGCTCGGTCTATCCACTCCTTGGTGGACTTCGTTCCACCGCTCAGGTGATCTCCTATGAATTAGCGATGGGTCTCTCACTTGTTGCAGTCTTCATCTACGCCGGATCTATGTCGACCTCCGAGATCGTCGCAGCACAGGATCGATTCTGGTTCGCACTCGTCCTCTTCCCATCCTTCGTCATCTATGTGATCTCGATGGTCGGTGAGACCAATCGCGCACCATTCGATCTCGCAGAGGCAGAGGGAGAGTTGGTCGGTGGGTTCCATACCGAGTACTCGTCACTGAAATTCGCGCTCTTCTTCTTGGCCGAATACGTCAACATCATCGCCGTCTCGGCGCTCGCATCCACGCTCTTCCTCGGTGGTTATCGCGCACTCCCAGGACTTGGATTTACCGAGCAGTGGCTTGGTGGTTGGTTCACCATGGTCTGGTTCTTCGCGAAGGTATTGCTCTTCTTCTTCCTCTTCATCTGGCTCCGTGGCACCTTGCCAAGGCTTCGTTATGACCAGTTCATGAAGTTCGGCTGGAAGGTCTTGATCCCTGCCTCCTTGGTCTGGATCATGGTCGTTGCAACGCTTCGCACTCTCTCCGCTGAGGGCGCATCGCAGAGCGTGATCTTCGCCTTCACCTTCGGCATCGTCCTCCTTGTCCTCGCTGGCACTTCGATCTATGAGAAGAGCAAGAAGAGTGCAGACGCGCGAGCGAAGGATGTCGGCGAGATGCCAGAGCCGACATTCCCCGTACCCGTGATGCCATCAGAGAAGGGAATCGTCCGAGGTGAGTGATCACATGGAGATCGAACCGTTACGTCGTGCCGAGAACGAGTCGCGCGAAGTCGTCGACAAAGGCGTTGCAGGGTTGCTCGGACATCTCAAAGGTTTCTGGGTCACCTTCGCGACCATGTTCAAGAAGGTCAACACGGTCGAATATCCCGATGTGAAGGAACCGACTGCGCCACGTTTCCATGGTCGCCACCAACTCAATCGCCATCCTGATGGCCTCGAGAAGTGCATTGGGTGCGAACTTTGTGCCTGGGCATGTCCTGCAGATGCGATCTATGTCGAAGGTGCGGATAACACCGATGCTGAGCGGTTCTCACCCGGTGAGCGTTACGGCAAGGTCTATCAAATCAATTACCTCCGCTGCATTTTCTGTGGCCTATGTATCGAGGCATGTCCGACCAGAGCGCTGACCATGACCAATGAATATGAACTCGCGGAGAACTCTCGTGGCAAGTTGATCTTCGAGAAGGACGATCTCTTGGCCCCACTTCGCGCCGGGATGTTGCCGCCACCGCATCCGATGTATCCCGATGCGGATCACCACACCTATTACCGCGGTGAAGTCCCAGGAGCCAGCCCACTTCAAGAGAACGCGGTGGAACGTAAGTCATGAATTCAGAAGTGATGCGACTGGCGCTTGATGTCGGTCAGACCTCGACACCTGAGGCAGTCCAGTTCTACATCCTCGCTCCACTTGCGGTCATCGCCGCCATCTCGCTCTTGGTGGTGAAGAAGGCGGTCCATGCTGCGCTTCTCATGGCCTGGATCATGATCACACTTGCGATCTTCTATGTCGCAAATGGCGCACCTTTCCTTGGAATGGCGCAGGTGATCGTCTACACCGGAGCGGTGATGATGCTCTTCCTCTTCATCTTGATGTTGGTGGGCGTGGATTCCTCCGATTCGTTGAAGGAGAATCTCGCCGGGGTTCGTCCGATTGCGATCACTGCTGCGATTGCGATCGCACTCCTTCTCGTCTCGCTCCTCACCCGAGCATCACTCGCGCGTCAGGCGCCTGATACCGAAGTGATGAATGCCAATGGCAATGTCGAAGGCCTTGGCCGGATGCTCTTCACCGAATATGTCTGGACCTTCGAAGTCGTCGCAGCGTTGATGATCGTCGCAACGCTCAGTGCAATGGTCTTAGCTCACTCCGAGAAGATCAAAGGACCTGAAGGCTCTCAGCGCTTCAAGGCGATCGCTCGCTTCCGTGGTGATTCGCTCGCGACAGCCGCGGGGCTTCCTGGCTCTGGTGTCTATGCCCGACATAACGCAGTCGATGTCCCAGCGCTTCTTCCAGATGGCAGCGCTTCAGAGCTTTCGGTCTCCTCCACACTCAAGGCTCGTGGTGATGTGATTGATGAGCGCAAGTACGCGCTCGATCAATTGCCTCAACCGAATGAAGCCGATGAGGATTCACGCGAGAGAGGAGAGAAGTAAGTGGATATCTCCAATTACATCTATCTCTCTGCGATCCTCTTCACGATCGGAGCGGTCGGAGTCGTAGTTCGTCGCAACGCGATCGTGATGTTTATGAGCGTCGAGTTGATGCTCAATGCAGCGAACCTCGCCTTCGTCGCTTTCGCCCGCATCAACGGCAATCTCGAAGGACAGATGGTCGCCTTCTTCGTGATGGTGGTTGCGGCCTGTGAAGTCGTGGTCGGTCTTGCCATCATCGTGATGATCTATCGATCGAGGAGATCGGCATCGGTTGACGATGTCAATCTCCTGAGGCGGTGAAGTAGATGTTGGAGAGTTCGAATCTCGTCTATTTCGTGGCGCTCCCACTCTTCGGCGCGGCCTTTCTCCTTCTTGCCGGGCGTAGAGCGGATCGTTGGGGCCATTGGCTCGCAACGGCAATCGCAGCCGCGACTTTCGTCCTTGGATTGATCGAGATCTTTGCGATGCTCTCTCGCGATGAAGCAAATCGCGCCGTCCATCAGAAG
>JBJTGO010000115.1:0-3849 GCA_046093985.1 Actinomycetota bacterium | reverse complement strand
GAGCGCCTTCTTGATGATGCTCTGTTTGACGCCGAGTTCTTCGGCAAACTCCTTCGCATCGACGACCTTCTTCTCTTTGAAGGCTGCGATCACTTCCTCTTGGACTCGGCGTTCGACGCCTTCTTTCACTTCGGCCTTTGTGGGGCCGCCGTTTGCAACGAGGATGAGGCGGACCATCTCGCGAGTGAGGCCGACAGAGTCTCCGATGGCTTGGAGGGTGTGGCCGGCTTTGCGTTTCTCGAGGATGTAGCGGTTTCGCTCTTGAACCGTATCGAAGGACTCTTTCGGAAGAGACTTACGGTTTCTGTGTCCTGGAAAGAAGCGGCGTGCGCCGGAACGACTGCTCACTTCGTCGGCTCCATGGTTGATGGTATTCGGGTCGATGGTGGTGACGGTAGGTGTGTAGGTCCACATAGCGCTCTCCTTACGCAGCCTGCTGTGAAGGAGAGAAAAAGGTGTCGCCATGTTCCATCAGGAAGGCGACGTACTCCTCGTTGTAGAGGGCGTATTCATCGCGCTTCTCGCGGATCATCTTGATCGCATCGTCGGCGGTGATGCCAGAGCGGATCAGGATGAGTGCAGTCACGAGGCCGGAGCGGTTGAGGCCGGCTTGGCATCGGACGAGAACGCGATCGCCGGATTGCCATCGGTTGAAGCCGAAGTCGACTGCTTCGCGAAGGCGGTTGAGATCGATCTCCTTGATCGATGCATCGGGAACGCCGTAGCGGAACTCTTGGATGCTCCAGTCGGCGGGACGTGCCCAGGCATACATGGTCACGATCGCTTCGAAGGGAAGGTCCTTGCGCTTGGCGTAGGAGTTCTGGGCGAAGTGGATGACATCGAAGTCATCGGTTCCGCCCATGAAGAGGTTTGGCTTGATCTCTGAGAAGAGTGGTGGTTGTGGGTACATGTTTCCTTTTCTGTTGGTGGTCACCTGATTACTTGCTTGTGGAATCGGGTCTATTGCGGGGTTTTCGGGAGCGGGAGTTCTGGGAGAAGGACTCACGCATCCGCTTTGAGGAGTAGAGCGCGTCGTCGTTCTCGGCGCTTTCGGCGAGCGCTTGCATCTCATCGGCTTCGGATCGGATGATCCGAAGCGATTCGGCGCCACGTTCGTCGTTTGCAGGGATTTCGGAGGCTTGGCGACGAAGGCGCTCAGCGGTCTTCTTCAAGCGCTGTGATGCCTTCTTTGCTTCACCTTGGCGGATCTCTTCAGCTGCGCGTTCCTTCTCGCTTTGTGCTTCGAGGATGAGGCGCTCTGCTTTGACGATCGGGTCTTGGATTCGCCCCTTCGCTACATCGTCAGGGACGACGTTGACGTTGACCGGCATCGAGATACTGACTTCGCTTCGTGCATTGAGGTCGAGGTATTCGATGGTGATCGTTGCGATCTGGGCAAGACCGAGGGATTGCATCTGTGGGACGGTGAGTCCGATGATGAAGCGACGTTCTTCGCCGACGTGGAAGTCACCGAGTTGGATGACGTAATCCTCTTTCTCTTTCCAGTGTGGAAGACGTTGGAGCATCTCGACAGAGGGTGCGCCTTGCATCATCGGGGTGGGTGAGATGCGAAGGATGGCGTTGACGACCGTTTTCTCGAGAAGGTCATCGACTTCGGCAGCGATGGCACCGATTGCTTCGTCGACAGTGTTTGCGAAACGGTGTGCGCCTCCCCCGCCTTGGGCGATCGCTTCGAGGATGGTTTCGTCGTAGCCGTTACCGACGCCGATCGAAGAGGATTGGATTCGATCCGTTGCGGACTTTGATGCGACGTCGCGGAAGAATTCGGGATCTCGTTCGCCGGAGTTTGCTTGGCCGTCGCTGACGAGAAGGAGGGTCGAGCCGCCGGGTGCTTGGGGGCGGGCGACTTCGCGAAGGCCTAAGAGGAATCCGGCGCTGATGTCGGTAGAGCCGCCGGTATCCATCGATGCGATTGCGCGCTTCAAGGATGGGATGTGGTGATCGGCCATGGTGCGCATCGGGGCGATCACGAGGGCGGTGTCATCGAAGGCGACGACGCCGAAGGAGTCTTGCGTGGCGAGGCGATAGACGAGGCGCAGGATCGAGCCTTTTGCAGCGTCGAGGCGATCTCCGGACATCGAGCCGCTTCGGTCGATGACGCATTGGACGGCTTGTCCGGGGCGTGATGCCTGCTTCGGTGAGGAAGGTGCGGTCAGTTCGACGAGGAGCGTTACTTCATCTTCCTTTTCGTAGGGGACGAGATCGACATCGAGGAGGACCTTGTAGTGCATTTTGTTTGGGTTCTTTGGGTTGTCGCCGGAGTTGTTGTTGGTGGGCATGTTTCCTTTCGAGGAGTTAGTCATGGTGTGTTTCTTAGATCTCAACTCGAGAACGTCGCATCTTCGGAAAGACTTCGACGTTGTGATTGAGAGCAAAGCCGTAGAGTGCTGAGTAGAAGAGCTCTGTGAAGTCAGGCGAATTTGACGTGACGGTTCCAATTTCACCAGGACCGTCGGCATCGGCGACTTTGCCTTCGGCGTCTGGATTCTCTGGATCGAAGTCATCGATGAAGAGTGTGAAGTTCGCCAGGTAACCAAAGAAGCCACCTGGGTGTGACTCTGGAAACATCTTCCGCAAGTCCTCAGCGAAGGCTTCCCATCGCATCAAACGCTCTTCTGTACGAACTCCGTCTTCGAAGGTAATGACGGGGCGGACTTCGATGTAATAGTGATCCTTCGCCTCGATCTTGATGTGTGAGAACTCGCCATCGCGTTCGACGTAATGGCAGATCACTCCAAGGCTCAAGAAGCGGCGATACATGTAAGTAGCGGCGAGCGCTTGGGTGAGATCAAGGTTGGACTTCATGATCTCTTCGAACGAATCGAGATTAGGCTGCACGGCAGTACTCCCCTCGTGCGCTTGCGTCGAACTTCGCGGCGTAGGTCTCTTCGTCCTGGCTTGTCAGGTGGAAGACGCGGGTCGGGTGCTTGAAGCACTGGTAGACGCGCATCTCGCGGCGGCGGGTCTGGTGGCCGAAGAGTGCGGCGCGGGCTCGGGCGTGGGTCGCTCGCTCGAGAGCCCACTTCGCCTTCTCCATCGATTTGAAGACCTCCTTGTCGCAGGTCTCCTGGATCATGGCGATGACGCGGTTGACCGGGCGGTCCTGCTTGCGGCGCTTGGCCCACTTGCCGGGGGTCTTCTTGGTGGTGCGGTCCTTGCAGAGGACTAGGGCCCCAGTGACGAGATCGACTGGGTAGTCCGTGAGGTATGCGGTGTCGTACATCTGTGCTTCTCTTTCCTTCTTATTACGGAGGCCCGGGTGGCTTCCGTTCATAACCGGAGTATAACCAGACCTTACCAAAACTTGCAAATCGAGGGAGGGGTGTGTCGGGGCTCTGAGCGTGGAGTTGGTCGGGATTTGCTCTGAGGTTGGTAAGGTTCGGTCAGGCGAGCGGGAATCCCCCGCTTGAGAGGTTTCGAGCTCCGCTCGGATCCTCTTTTTACCCCCTATCTATATAGAAAAGGACCCATGACTCAGGAACGGCTCCCCGAATTCACCTCACGGACTGTGGGGGCGGACTTCCTCGGGGCGATCGAGGAGATCTTCACGCTCGATCGGCGGAATCGAAAGCGAGAGATCTTGGCGGTCGCCGAGGTCAATGCGGCTTCACTCCTCAATGGACCGGTGCGTGTCCTTCTCGAGGGCCTCTTCGAAGAGGTGCCATCGAGTGAATCTCGTTCTACACAACATGTTGCGACGAGGTTGATCATCGATGACTCGCTCTGGCTCGCAGAGATCTTGGCGAGCGTCTCCCCTGATGAGGCAAAGAAGGATTCTGTTCGTTCATATCCAACGACTTCGTTAGATATGAACGAACAGAATCCTTC
>JBJTGO010000114.1:0-6103 GCA_046093985.1 Actinomycetota bacterium | reverse complement strand
GTAATGGCAAGGCTCCGGCAGGAGGAGTACAGATCAATCCTCGAGACGATTAGTCGCGGCGCAAGATCGCAATCAGACGCAACACTTCGAGATAGAGCCAGACGATAGTGACCATCAAGCCAAATCCTGCACGCCAGGACTCGACCTCAGGAGCGCCAGCCGCGACCATCTTCGATGCCTGATCGAAATCAAGGATCAAGAAGAAGGATGCAAGTGCGACGCCAAGGCTTGCGATACCGATGCTCAAGATCCCTTGCGAGTAGATGCTGGTCGCATTGAAGACGAAGACTGCGACGATGTTGACGAGTGCGAGTACGAGATACCCGATCAGCGCGGTGACCAAGATGCGAGTGAAGCGTGGTGTCACTCGGATCTTGCCGCTGCGATATGCATAGAGAGCACCGACGAATGCGGAGAGGGTTCCGATCACTGCCTGGCTGACGATGCCGGGCATCTGCACTTCATAGATGTGACTGATCACGCCAAGGGCAAGACCTTGGAAGGCGGCGTAGAGCATGATCAATGCGGGGCGAACCTTCTTGCTGAAGGAGATCACCATCGCCAGGATGAAACCTCCACCAAAGCCAAGGAGAAGTGCACCACCTTCGAGATTGGCGTACCAAGCGAAGGCACCGCTGATCAAAAGAATTCCGAAGAGCATCCCAGTACGAGTGACGACATCTTCCATCGTCATCCGACCGGTGCGAATGGATGATGCCGCTGGAGCTGCGAATTGTTCCTCGAGCGCATCGACCTCAGTGCGAGAGTCGAGGTCACGGAGATCCATCGCCGCATAACCTCGCTTGAAGACTGGATTCGAGCTTCTCATTGTTCTCCCTCTCTAGATTCTTGCTCGTGCTTACCTATTGCTGCCTGTTACTGGTCCGTGCCCCCGGTGGGGGTCGAACCCACACTTGGACGATTTTAAGTCGTCTGCCTCTGCCATTGGGCTACAGGGGCTTAGCGGGCAAATCTACTCGCCCGTTCAAAGACCTGATCCAACATGGCTTCGGTCAACTTACCAGTGAAGGTGTTCTGTTGACTGGGATGGTAACTCCCGAGGAGAACTCTGCTATTCCCGTCATCACCGCGCCACTCGAACTGCGCCCCATGGCTGAACCTGGGATTTCGCTCAATCCGTCCTTTGGGATCCTTCAGATCCTTGAATTCCTTGACATCGAATTGACTCTTGATGCTCCTTAGGATCGAGTCCCAAGCGAAAGCACCTAGCGCGACGATCACTCTCACACCTTCGTAGGTAAGGTGCAATTCATTGTTGAACCAGGATGAACATCGATCTCGCTCTTCGGTCGAGGGCTTATTCCCAGGTGGAGCGCAATGGACGGCGCACGTAATTCGAGTTTGGAATAGTTCCTGACCATCATCATGATGAGTGCTGGTCGCAATCGATGCTAAGCCACTGCGATGAAGTGATTGATAGAGCCAATCACCAGAGCTATCGCCAGTGAATATCCGTCCGGTGCGATTGGCACCATGTGCACCTGGAGCAAGACCGACGATCAAGATCCTCGGCTCTTCGACACCGAATCCGGGGACGGGTCTGCCCCAATACTTCTCGTCCTGGTAAGACTTCCGCTTCGTCTCCGCGACCTCTTCACGCCAGGCCACGAGGCGAGGACATGCCTCACACTTGATGAGAGCGCGATCAAGCGATGCAAGTGACCTGTATTTCATGATCTTCGATCTTGCGCTTCGTCAGCAAGTGAGAGCGCGATTCCATCAAGGATATCCGTCTCCGATGCGATGAAGGAGTCGGCCGATGTCGCCAGCAGAACTCGAGAGAGGACGAGAGATCCGGCAGTAATGACATCAACTCGACCTGGGTGCATGTAGCCCAAGGCTGCGATCTTCTCGCGCGCAGAGTTCTGGAACATGAGTGCGACGCGATGGACTTCTGCGGCCGGAATCCGGGCCATATGGATCGCTTCACGATCGTAGGAGTCCAAATCAAGTGAGGCAGCAGCAACCGTCGTCGCAGTTCCTGCAACCGCGATAAGAGTCTTCGCACTCTGGATCGGAACATCGCTCGAAGCACGAGCAATCGCGCCATCGATATCTGCGATCGCGCTCTGCAGTGCATCCTTCTCGACGGGATTGCTATGTAGATGTCTCTCATGCATCCTCACACACCCGATATCGACGCTCGCAGCGCTCTCAACGCTCTTACTCCCAAAGACGAACTCGGTCGAGCCACCACCGATATCGACGACGAGGAAGGGTCCCGCTTCGGGTGAGAGTCCGGCTGTTGCGCCAAGGAATGTCAGTCGCGCTTCTTCGAGACCTGGGATGACTTCCGGTACGACGCCGATCAATTCCTTCACTCCATCGATGAAGAGATCACGATTACTCGCGTCACGAGTGGCACTTGTGGCACAGAAGCGAATTCGCTCCACTCCACGCCGTCTCATCTCATCGCGATATCTCGCTACCACCTTGAGAGTGCGTTCAATCGCCTCGACTTTGAAACTCTTGTTGGCATCGACATCCTCGCCAAGACGGACGATCTCCATCTCACGTGTGACCTCTCGCATTCCAGAGGAGGTCAGATCAGCGATCAGGAGTCGGATCGAATTGGTACCGCAATCAATCGCTGCCACCCTAGCCACGACAGGATCCACTCTCCCACCATGGTGGCAAGGCAGCGAGCGCCTCATCTCCCAAGGGATTGACGCCCGTTCCAGCACCGAGTGAATGCGCGACGAGAGAGTGGAGGCATTTGACGCGATCGGGCATTCCGCCAGCGGAGATGCCCTCCACCTCAGGGACCTCGAGTTCGAGTAACGATGCGCACGCATCACGAGTGGCGAGATAGTCATCATGCGCTGCGTGATAGGCGCCAGCAAGGTTGGGGTCGCGCTGCAATCGCTCACTCATCTCATTCATCATGCCGCTTCCCTCCAGTGTGGAGATGTCAGCGGTCAACCGTGGACATGTTGCGTAGTAGTAGGTGGGAAAGGGAGTGCCATCACCAAGTCGAGGCGGAGTCTCAACGACATCGGGAGCGCCACAAGGACATCGATGGGCGATGGCATGGACATCTCGTGGCGTTCTACCGAGTTGTTCTGCGATCGCAACCAAGTCCGACTCAGTCGGTTTATCACTCATCGTGGATCTATCTAACTCCCGGCTCCGACGGCCGTGATGGAAGATAGAAGCCTCGCGTACCAGGGGATTCCGAGCGGGAAGTTCTCGGCCACCGGTGCCGCGGTCAGATCTCTCTCTGACTTCTCCTCATCGATTCCAAGGACGATGTACTGACGTTCTCCCGGCATCACAAAATGCAATCGATCGCGAGCCTGTGACTTGATGTACTCCGGATCGCGCCAACGTGCGAGCTCTGCTTGCGCTGCTTCAAGGTCGGCACGCGCTTGATTGACCTCACCCTGGAGTGAACTTATCTGCGCCCGCTGCACGAAGTAGTTCTGAAGTGGTGGTGCCACCATCAAAGCGACGATGAAGAGAACGGTGAAGAGGATCAGCGCTCGAGGCGATCGAGCTGATGACCTCTCCTTGCCTGCCATCGTGCTCCCTCCCCTGATTGCTAGCTAGATGCTGATTACTTGCCAGAGAAGCGTGGGAATGCACCCGCGCCGGCGTACTGAGCGTTCTCGCCCAATTCCGACTCGATGCGTAGCAACTGGTTGTACTTAGCGACACGCTCACTTCGTGCTGGAGCACCGGTCTTGATCTGACCTGACTCACATCCAACTGCAAGGTCTGCGATCGTCGTATCTTCGGTCTCACCGCTTCTATGACTCATCATGGTGGCGTAACCAGCGCGATGCGCCATCGATACTGCATCCAAAGTCTCCGTGAGAGTTCCGATCTGATTGACCTTGACCAGAAGCGCATTCGCTGTCTTGCTCTCGATACCCCGGGCAAGGCGAGTCGGATTCGTGACGAAGAGATCATCACCGACGAGCTGTACCCGCTCACCCAGTTCCGCGGTCATCGCACGCCAGCCCTCCCAATCATCCTCAGCCAAAGGATCTTCTATCGAGACCAATGGATAGGCGGCGAGAAGTTCTCGGTAATAGGCGATCATCTCACTCGAGTTCTTCTTCTTTCCTTCGAAGTTGTAACCACCATCAGCGAAGAACTCGGTCGCTGCGACATCAAGGGCGAGAGCGATCTCACTTCCTGGCTTATAACCAGCCTTCTCGATTGCTTCGATGATGAGATCGAGCGCGGCTCGATTGCTCTCTAGATTAGGAGCGAAACCACCTTCATCACCGATCGATGTCGCAAGTGATCGCTTCTTCAAGACTGACTTGAGGTTGTGATAGATCTCAGCACCAGCGCGAAGCGCCTCGGAGAAGGAATCCGCTCCGATTGGGGCGATCATGAACTCTTGGATATCGACATTGGTATCCGCATGTGCACCACCATTGAGGATGTTCATCATCGGAACTGGCAAGGTCGATGCGGTCGGTCCTCCGATATAACGGAAGAAGGAGAGGTCTGCGCTCTCGGCCGCTGCCCGCGCAACTGCGAGTGAGACGCCGAGGATCGCGTTCGCACCGATCCTGCCCTTGTTGGGTGTGCCATCTACTTCGAGCATCGCGGTATCGATCTCGCGCTGGTCTTGTGCATCAAGGCCCTCGATCGCCGGTGCGATCTCATCCATGACGAAATTGACTGCCTTCAAGACTCCCTTGCCGAGATAGCGATCACCGCCATCGCGCAATTCGACCGCTTCGAATGCACCGGTTGATGCGCCACTGGGAACTGCGGCTCTCGCAGCAGTGCCATCCTCAAGGACGACTTCGACCTCCACCGTGGGATTGCCACGGGAATCCAAGATCTCTCTTGCCAAAATCGCGTCGATCAGCGCCACGGTAACTCCCTAGATTCCAAAAAAATTCTGCCAAGGACGAATCTTCGCTGACTGCCCGAGTGGTGTGATTCTATCGCTCACTCTCGACTCGTCGATCGATACTTTCGCCATATCGAAGCGTCGCACGACGTAACTCACTCTCTGGATCGATCCCCTTCTCCACTGCGAGACGAACGATGGCCAGGAGTGCCTCGCCTATCTCGGAATCAGCGAGCGAAGCAAGGTCGCTGCTCCTATCGATCACGGGCATCTCTTTCGAATTCTTCATCGCCCGTTGAAGATACTTTGTCGCAAGTGAGAGAGCCGGCTGACCTGTGGGAACTCCATCGAAGATATCCTCACGCGACTTCTCTTGATTCTTGATCCGCTCCCAATTGCGAAGTACTTCGCTACTTGAGTCGACCTTATTGGCGGGATCACTGGTGAAGACATGTGGATGCCTACTGACCAACTTCGCTGCAACTCGCTCTGCTACGAGATCGATATCGAAAGGTTCCGACTCTCGCTCCTCGCCGATCCGAGCATGGAAGTAGACCTGAAGCAGGAGATCACCGAGCTCTTCGACGATCTCATCGCGATCGCCACGTTCCACGGCATCGATGAATTCATAGGACTCTTCGAGCAAGTACCGGGTGAGAGAGGAGTGATCCTGTTCCCTATCCCAAGGACATCCACCTGGTGAACGGAGCCGATCCATCACCTCACGAAGATGATGAAGTGGATCGGGGTTCATCACTCTTGGCTTGTGACTGCGCCGTTGCTATCGCCGCCAGGTTTGACGGTGGCGGTCGCCGGATCCCACACTCCGTAACGAGGATTGAGAGTCACTGAGAGTTCCTCGGCCTTCTTGACCAAGAGAGATTGTTGCGCTCTTGCAAGGTCCTCTCGTGAGATCCCCTGCGCAAGGAGCGCCTCACCAACTCGCTCATAGATCTTCGAAGCGACGATGTACTTGTCGAGGTCGACACGTGCGATGTTCGCGCCAGCGAGCGCCGCTGGCAATCCCTCTTCACCACCGAGTTGATCGATGATGTATTGGTACTCAGCGTCGATCGCCGTCTGAGTCACTTCGATACCGAACTCCTTGGCCAATTCATCGAGCACGACGACTGAGATATGGAATTGGATCTGTGAGCGGGCCAAGAAATCTTCGATCGGTAACTCAAGACCAGCTGTGTCTACTTCGCCTCGCTCACGCATCACATCTTCGATGCTGGTCTGCACTGTCGCAATAGGTATCTCGAC
>JBJTGO010000113.1:0-2534 GCA_046093985.1 Actinomycetota bacterium | reverse complement strand
GGAATCAAGATCTCGCTCCGCAAGGCCTGAGACCTTCGCTGCGACACGTGCAGAGCTCTTCACACCTTGATCGTTACGGAATCGTCGGATCTCGGTCACCAAGATCTTGAGATCCTCCACCTTTTCCTTCGCCCGCTTATCGCTCTCGCGCTTGAGGGTCTTCGGCCACTCTGCAACGACGAGTGATTCCCCGGAAGTGAGGGTGGTCCAGAGCTCCTCGGTGATGAAGGGCATGAAGGGATGAAGCGCACGAAGCAAGAGATCGATTACCTCGCCGAGCACGCGGCGGGTCACCTTGGCGGCAGCTCCATCCTCTGCAAGCGCTGCTTTTGAGAGCTCGACATACCAGTCACAGAGATCGTCCCAGGCGAAGTGATAGAGCGCTTCGGTTGCCTTTGCGAATTCAAATTCCTCGAGCGCAGTATCGACTTCTCGAAGCGTCTCATTGAGAAGGTCAAGGATCCAGAGGTCGACCGCGCTCATCTCAGAGCGCGACGGCAGATCGCCGTTGACATGTGCTCCGTTGAGAAGTGCGAACCTGGTTGCATTCCACAGTTTCGTGGCGAAGTTTCGAGAGCCCGCTACCCACTCCTCGGCGAGAGCTTGATCTGCGCCAGGGTTGGAACCGCGTGCGAGAGTGAAACGCATCGCATCGGATCCGTACTTATCCATGAACTCGATCGGGTCGATCGTGTTGCCGCGAGATTTACTCATCTTCTTACCGTGCTTGTCACGGACGAGTCCATGAAGAGCGATGATGTGAAATGGTGGCACGCCATCCATAGCGAAGAGACCAAACATCATCATCCTCGCCACCCAGAAGAAGAGGATGTCGTAACCGGTGACTAGAACGCTCGTCGGATAGAACTTCTTCAGATCCTTCGTCTCATCGGGCCATCCCAAAGTAGAGAAGGGCCAGAGTGCTGAGGAGAACCAGGTATCGAGAACATCTGGATCTTGAACATATCCATCCGGCGCCTTCTCATCAGGGCCTAAGACGATCATCTCGCCCTCTGGTCCATACCAAACCGGAATGCGATGACCCCACCAGAGTTGGCGCGAGATGCACCAATCGTGCATGTCGTCGACCCAATCGAAATAGCGTGGCGCAAGGCTCTCAGGTTCGATCCTCACCTTGCCTTGTCGCACTGCATCTGCAGCCGCTTTCGCAAGTGGACCGACTTTGACGAACCATTGCAATGAGAGTCGTGGTTCGACCGTGGTGTCACAGCGCTGGCAATGTCCGACAGCGTGGATATAGGGGCGCTTCTCCGCAACGACTCGACCTTGTCGCCGTAACTCCTCAACGACCGCCTTTCGCGCTTCGAAGCGATCGAGGCCATCGAATTGCGTTCCAGTGCCTCGCATCACGCCATGTTCGTCCATGATCACGATCATCTCGACGTTGTGGCGCTTGCCCATCTCGAAGTCATTGGGATCATGTGCCGCGGTGACTTTGACTGCGCCGGTTCCGAACTCTGGATCGACCAACTCATCTTCGACGATCGGGATGTAGCGATTGACGAGTGGTAGGAAGACCTTCTTGCCGACTAAGTGTTGATAACGAGGATCCCCTGGGTGAACTGCGACTGCGCCATCGCCGAGCATCGTCTCAGCGCGAGTCGTCGCTACGGTAATTGAGATCTCATCATCCCCGTAACGGATCTGGACGAACTCTCCTTCATCATCGCTATGTTCGACTTCGATATCAGAGAGCGCAGTGAGGCATCGTGGACACCAATTGATGATTCGCTCCGCGCGATAGATCAATTCCTTCTCATAGAGTCGTTTGAAGATCTCGAGAACGGCGCGAGAGAGACCCTCGTCAAGAGTGAATCGCTCGCGAGACCAATCAACGCTATCTCCCAATCGCTTCATCTGACCGAGGATCGCTCCGCCGGACTCTGCCTTCCATTGCCAGACGCGGCTAACAAATTCTTCACGGCCTAAGTCATGTCGCGACTTACCTTCCGCCGCCAACTTCTTCTCGACGACGTTTTGTGTTGCGATGCCAGCATGGTCCATTCCTGGAAGCCAGAGCGCTTCAATGCCCTTCAGTCGTATCATACGGATCAACTCATACTGCAGAGTATGTTAGAGCGCATGACCCATATGGAGGGATCCGGTCACATTAGGTGGCGGGATGACGATGGTGAATGGAAGCTTCGTGGAGTTGGGGTCTGCGGTGAAGTAACCAGCATCGAGCCACTTCCTATAGAGCGGACCTTCGAGTTCTTTTGGATCGAAGGTGGATGCTAACTCGCGCATGATGGAGCGCATCATAGTTGAGCGGTTAGGCGCTCTTCTCTTCGGACTTTCGCTCTGGTCTCACCCGCTTCGGTGCGCTCGCACTTCTTTCGATGTATCGAGGAGCAGCCTTCTCGGTGACAACCTCAGTGGTGATCACGACGCGGCCGACATCCTTGCGCGACGGCACGTCGTACATGACGATGAGCAGGACCTCTTCCATGATCGCCCGGAGGCCGCGAGCCCCCGTGCCGCGCAGGGTTGCCTGCTCGGCGATCGCTTCGAGA
>JBJTGO010000112.1:0-1557 GCA_046093985.1 Actinomycetota bacterium | reverse complement strand
CCCGATTACCTGATCGATGTCGCCACACTCACGGGCGCTGCATCACTAGGAGTTGGTAAGCAATATGCGGCGATGTACTCACGGGATGAGCGACTTGCCTCGCGCCTCAATCAGATCGGTGAAGAGGCAGGGGATCGTCTCTGGCATATGCCATTGATCGATGATTATCAGATAGCACTGAGAAGTGAGATCGCAGACTTCAATCACACCGCAGATAAGCCGAAGTTCGGTGCTGGCTCTGTCACTGCGGCGCTCTTCTTGGAGAAGTTCGTTGGAAAGCGACGTTGGGTTCATCTCGATATCGCAGGACCTGCACGTTCTGAGGTCGATGCAGGCGAGTATGTGAAGGGCGGAACTGCGTTCGGCGTTCGAACGCTTACCGCCTGGCTTGCGACGCTCTGATGTCAGCGCGTCCATTCATTCCGCAACGTGGCGACATGAACGCTTATAGCGAGAGCTTGGTGCCAGAGTCGGAGGGAATCGTTGCAGCCCGTTCCCGAGGAGAAGAGTTGGGGATCCCAAACCCACCACGGCTTACAGCTGCGCTTACCCGATTCCTGGTGGAGTTGATCGGAGCATCTTCCATCGTAGAAGTCGGAACTGGCACTGGAGTTGGCGGTCTCTATCTTCTCGATCTCGCGGAAGTGAATCTCACCTCGATCGATGCTGAGATGGCGCAGGCGAAGGCTGCTCGGCGCGCATTCGAAGATGCAGGCGTACCTGCGACTCGGTATCGCCTGATCACAGGAACCACTAAGGAAGTGATCGGGAAATTGGCAGATGAGTCGTATGACATATTCATCATGCGCCAGACCACGGAGTCGAAGGACTCGGACTATCTTGTCGATGCTCTCGATCAGATCCATCGATCGCTTCGACCCGGCGGACTCGTCATCTTGGATGGCATCCTTGGTGGTGGCAAAGTGGCAGATCCAACGCAACGTGATGATTTGAGCCTCTCTCGGCGAGAAGCAATCCGCGCGATGAGAAGCGGCAAGAAGTGGCGCCCGCTCTTACTGCCACTCGATGAGGGAGTGATGGTCGCGATCAAGGTGGACCCAGAACGATGACTCGATGAGAAACCCTAGCGAGAAGTGAAGGACTGAAGCAGTGACGAAGGAACATGTGACCTGGTGGAGTACCGGTGAGAGTGAAGCGCACAAGCGATTCACCATGGCGACAGAGCGGAAGGGTCGACGCGTCAGTGCGACCTTCACTGCTCTCCTCGCTCTTGTAGTCGGACTTCTCGGTGGCGTGGGCGGCGCATTTCTTGCTGATCGAGAGTTGATCTCGACCAATGCCAATCTAGTCTCGGTTGGAAGCACCGTGGAGCGAGCACCGGATTCAATCGCTGGGATCGCTGAGCGTGTACTTCCCTCGGTGGTCTCGATCGCTACGACAAGTCGAGGCGGTAGCGGTACCGGTAGCGGGTTCTTCATCCGAAGTGATGGCTTCATCCTCACCAATAACCATGTGATCAGTGACGATGCTGCAAGCAATGGAAGGATCTCATTCTAAGTCAACAACGGCAAGCGATTAACCGCGAGATTCGTGGTA
>JBJTGO010000111.1:0-3288 GCA_046093985.1 Actinomycetota bacterium | reverse complement strand
AAGCCCGGCAACAAGTTCTCGGACTTCAATGCTGCATGTATGGAGGTCATCGCCAAAGGCGCATATGAACTCGGCGTGCTACCGATTCCACCAGAGGAATCTCTCAAACCAGAGAACGGTCTCCATAGAAGATGGATGTTCCACGGCTCCGGTCATCATCTTGGTATCGATGTACACGATTGTGCGAAGGCGCGAAAAGACCAATATGCCGACGCAATCCTCGAGCCGGGGATGATCCTCACTGTCGAACCTGGCTTCTATATCCAGCCTGATGACGAACTCTTCCCACCTGAATACCGTGGGATCGGAGTCCGAATAGAAGATGATGTACTGGTGACTGATAGCGGTTGCAGGGTCTTGAGTTCTTCACTTCCGTCTCATCCTGATGAGATCGAAGTGTGGATGGCAAAACTTCTCAAGAACTAAGTGGATCTCTCCTTTGAGGCTTTTGCTAGCGCAATCACTGGTTCATTGACTGGCGAAGGAATCGGACAAGGCGCGCCATCGCAGCAATTGGTCTTCATGTGACAGGTAGGACAGAGCCAACGCGTCGCCACGGGATCGTATGGAGTGCCACAGAAGTCACACGGCATCTGATTGTTCGCTCCCATGTGGCGAAGATTAGCGAGAGACCCAGATTCCGGTAAGCATCGCAACGATGGCAAACCCATAATTCAATGCGATATTGAGAAAGAACTCTTTGTTCTTTCCCTCGCGTCGGGCTCTATCTAGGTCCAGGGCAAAGGCAGACCAAGTCGTCAACGCGCCACAGAAACCAAGAAGAGCGAAGGCGATCTCTGTGCCTTCATCAATCACAACTCCGAGAAGGAAAGAGCCAAGGGTGTTGACGATCAAGATCCCAACTGGAAATTGAAAGAACTTTCGCAACTGTGTAGAGATCAGATGGCGGGTGACGGCCCCCAAACCAGAGGCTAGAAAAAAGTAGAGAAGCCTCACAACTTCTTTCCTAACGCCGCCAAGAGTGAAAGGGAGAGGATCAGAGTGAGACCAGCAAGGAGAGCGGCATCCACGAGTGGAAGTTCGGTGAGGAAGTAGGAGAGCGAGGAGAATGTCGTGAAACCACCTGCAAATCCTGTGATCCAGAAGGAGTGTCTCTCCTTTGAATAATTGCCAGCGTTTCCAATTGATCCTGCGATCGCAGTACCTATGACATTGACCATCAATGTGACAAGGACGCCGTTGGAGATGATTTCACCGGCAAACCAACGAGAAGTGGAGCCGATAGCACCACCTAGAAAGACGAGAAAAAGCTCCTTCAGGAGGTGACTCGCTTGAAGATCTTGGAGGTGAACCAATTCATCACCGAGATGATGAGCGCGGCGAGGATCGCTGACCAGAAATCTTCGACCTCAAGCACATCACTCACTCTTGCAGTCAGCGCCAACATCGCTGCATTGACGACGACAAGGAAGAGTCCAAGGCTTAACACGACAGCTGGAAGTGTGAGGAACTTGACCAGAGAACCGATGGTGACATTGATTGCGCCGAAGAGAAGAGCCACCCAGAGATAACTCCAGGCGCTGTCATTGACCGAAATACCCGGGACTAACTGTGTCGCGACCCAGAAGGCGAGCGCCATAGAGGCCCAACGCAACAGGATCCGCATCGACTCAGATCCCTTCGCGTTTACGTATCTTCGACCCCAACCAACGGATCGGGTCATACTTCACATCGACGACGCGCTCCTTCATTGGGATGATCGCATTATCTGTGATCTTGATGTGCTCTGGGCAGACCTCGGTACAGCACTTGGTGATGTTGCACATTCCAAGACCGTGTTGTTCCTGTGCCATCTCCTTGCGGTTCTTGATCTGATCCAGTGGATGCATATCGAGCTCCGCCATACGGATGAAGAATCGTGGCCCAGCGAATGAATCCTTATTCTCCTCATGGTCACGGATGACATGGCAGGTGTCTTGGCAGAGGAAGCACTCAATGCACTTTCGGAATTCTTGGCTCCGCTCGACATCGACCTGTTCCATTCGATACTCGCCAGGTTTGAGATCTGCAGGCGGCTCGAAAGCAGGAACTTCCATCGCCTTCTTGTAGTTATAGGAGACGTCGGTGACGAGATCTCGGATCACTGGGAAGGCGCGAAGTGGTGTGACTGTGATGGTCTCGTTCTCTTCAAAGGTGCTCATGCGAGTCATGCAAGCAAGACGAGGCTTTCCATTGATCTCCATCGAGCAAGAACCACATTTTCCTGCCTTGCAATTCCAACGGACGGCGAGGTCTGACATCTGTGTTGCTTGGACGCGATGGATCACATCGAGGACGACTTCACCCTCATTGACCTCGACCTGGGTCTCTTTGAAATCCCCACCTTTGGCATCCCCGCGCCAGATGCGAAAGTTGAAGTTACGCGACATCTCTACTTACCGCCCTTCGCGAGTTCCTTCTCAGTGAAGTACTTCTTCAATTCATCCATCTCGAAGAGTTCAAGGAGTTCAGCCGGCAACGGGATCGCCGCTTCGCGATCGACATCAACGCCCGAACCATTCCACTTCGTCAGATGGTTGAACTGACGCCACTCAGAATCCATCTTCGGATAGTCATCGCGAGTATGGCCACCGCGAGACTCCTTCCGCTCAAGGGCCGAGAGTGCGATCGATTCAGAGACCAAGAGCATGTTCTCCAAATCAAGAGCGAGGTGGAAACCGGGGTTGAAGGCTCGACCACCCTCAGCCTTGACCTTGCTCGCACGCTCACGGATCGAGATCAACTTCTTGATCGCATCCTTGAGTTCTGATTCATTACGGATGATGCCAACGAGATCTTGAGTGACTGCCTGCAACTCCTGATGGAGTGAATAGGGATTCTCGCCACCAACGTTCTCAAACGGTGCGTTCATTCGCTTCTTGGCACGATTTACTTCGCCATCGGTGACGATTGGCTTCTTATCCAGCGCCTTCACATAAGCAGCGGCGCCAGCGCCAGCGCGACGTCCGAAGACGAGAAGATCCGAGAGCGAGTTACCACCGAGACGATTGGAGCCATGCATCCCGCCAGCAACCTCACCGGCTGCGAAGAGCCCTTCAACACCGACCGCTGCGGCCGTATCGGGATCGACTTTGACGCCGCCCATGACGTAATGGCAGGTCGGACCGACCTCCATCGGCTCCTTGGTGATATCTACATCAGCGAGTTCTTTGAATTGATGCCACATCGAAGGAAGACGTCGCTTGATCTCCTCGGCAGGAAGGCGCTTGGAGACATCGAGGAAGACGCCGCCGTGCGGTGAACCTCGACCTGCCTTCACCTCTGCAT
>JBJTGO010000110.1:0-1341 GCA_046093985.1 Actinomycetota bacterium | reverse complement strand
GCTCACATACTCCATGACGATGTAGGGAGTCCTGCTACCACTCGAGTTCTCTTCTTCACCCGAGTCATAGACTGCGACGATTCCAGGATGGTTGAGCCCGGCAGCAGAGAGCGCTTCCTTCCTAAATCTAGAGACGAAAGTTGTATCTCGAACCAGTTCGCTTCGAAGGACTTTCACCGCCACATCACGTGAGAGTCGCTTGTCCTTTGCGAGATAGACATCAGCCATCCCACCGGTGCCGATCATCTTTCCGATCTCATAACGATTGCCGAGAAGACGCTCATTCATAGGCTGCACCAAGGTAGGAAACCCCAAGGGAATCAGAGCCATCTTTACCAAAGCCAGCAAGGACAATCGTGACATTATCTGGCGCACCACCATCGCGGACTGCGGCGATGAGATTGTTTGCGGCCTGATCGAGGGGAGTTGCCGAGGCGATCTTCGCAATCACTTCATCGCTCAAGACAGCGGTAAGTCCGTCACTCGCTACGAGATAGATATCGTCTTTTTCTACCGGGAAGAGTTGGATCGGAAAATTCTCGAGGTTCGGATCCTTGAGCCCCTTACCCATCAGCGCCTCAGTGAGCATCGAACGTTGCGGATGTTCCTCTGCCTCGAGGGGTGAGATCTTCCCTTGATCGATCAACTCTTGAACGACAGTGTGATCATGGCTCAAACGCGTGATCTCGCCGCTTCTGATCCGATAAGCGCGCGAATCTCCGATGTGGAGCATCGCAACGCTCTTCTCCAGAGCAAGAAGCGCGGTGAGAGTAGTGCCCATCCCCGTTAGTTCAGGTGCGGATCTGATTCGCTCTGCCAACTCACTCTCGATATCAGTAAGCGTTCCTTGCAAGATATCGAGCCGTGAATCATCATCGATCTCACTCGCAGCAAGGGCATCGATCCGTGCCGCCAGAGTGTGGATCGCAATCTTCGAAGCGACTTCACCACCAACTGCACCACCCATGCCATCTGCGACCGCAATCAGTTTCGGATGATGAAGGGCAGAGTCTTCATTTCCAGCGCGAACCAAACCAAGGTCGGTTCGTGCAGCGATCGAAGTGAAGAACATAGAAATAGCCTAATGCTGATAATGTCACCGTCGATAGGCGCGAGTGGCGGAATGGCAGACGCGCTGGCTTCAGGTGCCAGTACTCGCAAGGGTGTAGGGGTTCAAGTCCCCTCTCGCGCACATGACCACTGCGATCTTCGCTCATCGGGGTTCTAGTTTTCATCGCGCTGAACAGAGTCGAGAGTCATTCATCGCTGCGATCGAAGAAGGCGCTGATGGCATCGAATGCGATGTCCGTCTCACAGCAGATGGCGTCGCCTTCTGTTGGC
>JBJTGO010000109.1:0-1102 GCA_046093985.1 Actinomycetota bacterium | reverse complement strand
CTCAAAGGCAATAAAGAGTCCGGGAGTCGCTGTATCTAGTGATGCACCAAGATCACCTCGAATCGCGCTCCTCACGTCTGCGAAGAAAGAGATGCCTGGTCTATCTTTCATCTTTCGATATGAGAACCAACCTACTGTTGTTGCAATAAGTCCTGCGAAGAGCATCGTAAAGGCGGCACCGTTATAGGTCAGAGTCACTTCGAATATCTCATAGGTGTGGCGACCAATGGCAGCTGCGACGAGTGGTGAAATAGCTAACACAAGAATGAGGACTACCCGGATTAGGCTTTGTATGAATGCAAAAATCCTTCCCCGGAGTTGATCGTCGACTTCAAGGCCAAGCATGGTAAATCCGGTGACCCAAGAAATCCCTGAAAAGAAGCCCAAAATCACGGTTATCAGGATCGCAAGGACAAGGTTTTGAACAAGAGAGAGAAGAATAAGAAAAGAACCGGCAGTGGTTAGTGAGGCGCCAAAAACTCGCCTTCGTGAGAACTGCGCAAGTAACTTGGGTCCAAGGGTGATTCCCAGGGCAAGTCCTGTGAAGACTGCGCCAAAGAGAATTCCATACGCCGCTTCACCTGCACGGAGGTCGTCAACGAAAGTCCTTGCAAGTCCGATGACAGCACCGGCGGCGATGAATGCTCCGACCATTCCGATGATGAGTCCTCGAACGATGGGTGACTTTCCGACGAACTTCCAACCGGTAGATATAGATTGAAGTACAGATGAGCCATGCTCGGTAGCTGCAGATCCTGAAGGAATCTCTCGAAGTGTGTAGACGATGTAGGCGGCATAAAGGAAAGAAAAGGCATTGATGTAAAGGGCGATATCCGCTGCTGTTGAGTTCTCCCAGTTGAGGATTCCGGAAAGAGCAGAATTGAAGAGGGCGAGAATCGAAAAGACAATCGCAGCAAGCGGTGCAGTTCCATAGGCTGCAAGAAGTTGAACTTGGTTGGCTGACTCAAGCTTGTGACGCGGCACAAGATTAGGAACTGTGGCTTCTTTTGCAGGGCTCCAGAAGAGAGTAACTGTCTCTGCAAGAAGGGTTGCTGTATAGAGCCAGAAGTAATTGCCGACTATGGGGATGGATAGATAGAGA
>JBJTGO010000108.1:0-2373 GCA_046093985.1 Actinomycetota bacterium | reverse complement strand
ATCCAGTCGCGATCACACACAGCCAATGCGCGTTGCGATGTGTGAATCGCACGCTTCAAGAGTGATGTGTGGACTAGATCTGGCAATAGATCGTGGTGCAGCAACAACTCACCAGCACGGTTCGCCTCTGCCTCGCCTTTGGTCGAGAGAGAGACATCGACCCATCCAGTGAAGAGGTTCTTTGCGTTCCAGTCACTCTCGCCGTGGCGCAGAAGTATCAACTCGCGAGCCATATCCGAATCCTGCCATCTTCACCGGTCACTTAGAGCCTTGATAGGCTTTCGGTTGCGTTCGAGAGCCGACTTTCCCTCAAAGTCGATTCTCCGCCACAAGGTTCAATGACGTGGCGCCCGGATTTGAGGGCATGTCTCATCGACTTATGTGACGGAGGAAGCCGGATATGGGCATCACACCAAAGGATGCAGTTCTCTTCGATCTCTACTCATCACTTGCAGACCGACTTGCCGCAGGTGCGCGAGCGACAGTGGAACTCGTGGCTGCGGAGTTCGACAATAGGAAGCCGATCGCGAAGCGAGTAGGCGATATCGAGACTGAAGCAGATGAGTTGCTTGGCAAGATCATCCGCCGAATCGATGACATGTTCGTCACTCCCTACGATCGTGGCGACCTGCAGGACCTTGCGAACGTCCTTGACGATGCGATGGACTGCATCGAAGAGGCAACCGATGTTGCCGTCCTCCACGGCGTTCAGGATTTCCCACCGCAGACGAGCGACCTTGCTGATGCAGTGCGCCGGCTCGCTGAATTGACGGCTTCAAGCATGCCTAGATTGAAGACTTTGAAGGATATGGAGCACTACTACGAAGAGGCAGACAAGATCGAAGATGAAGGCGATCGCATCCATCGCAGAATCACGAAGATCCTTTTCAGCGGTGAATACGATGCGATGCAGGTTCTCCGAATGGTCGGAGTGATCGACCTCCTTGAAGACTCACTCGATCAGATGGCAAAGGTCGCTCGCACCATCCGCCAAATCGAACTCAAGGAGTCGTAAGAGAAATGGGTGATGCCTATCTCCTCGTCTCCATCATCATCGTCGTAGCCCTGATTTTCGACTACACGAATGGCTTCCACGATGCGGCAAATGCAATTGCGACTACGGTCGAGACGAAAGCCCTCACGCCACGAAAAGCACTTGCTGTGGCAGCGATCGGAAATCTGGTTGGCGCCTTCATCAGCGAAGGTGTCGCCAAGACAGTCGGTAGTGGCATCGTCGACATCAAGCCATCGACCGAGGGTTTATATGTGGTCCTTGCTGGCGTCTTC
Source organism: Actinomycetota bacterium (assembly GCA_046093985.1). Taxonomy (GTDB): domain Bacteria; phylum Actinomycetota; class Actinomycetes; order Nanopelagicales; family Nanopelagicaceae; genus SYAN01. The sequence continues at coordinate 1,086 of JBJTGO010000108.1, read as the reverse complement.
GGTGCGATCGCCTGGAACATGTTCACATGGTGGTTTGGCATCCCTTCTTCCTCATCACATGCGCTAATCGGTGGTCTGGTTGGAGCGGCACTCGCCTCACGCGAGATCGTGCAATGGGATGGCGTGCTCTCCAAGGTTGCAATCCCGATGATCCTCTCCCCTTTGATCGGCTTCACACTCGCCTTCTTCCTCACAGCATCACTTCAGGGAATATTCCGTAATGCGAAGCGCAGTCAGGTGAGCAAGTACTTTCGTGCCGCTCAGATCTGCTCCTCCACCGCCATGGCAGTAGGACATGGACTGCAAGATGCACAGAAGACGATGGGAGTGATGACTCTCGCCCTCGTCGTAGGTGGATTCCATTCCGGTGATTCGATCCCGACTTGGGTGAAGATTTCCGCAGCGCTCGCAATCGCCGCTGGAACTTATGCTGGTGGGTGGCGCATCATGAAGACACTCGGAAAACGTTTGGTACATATCGATCAACTTCGCGGTGTTGCAGCAGAGACTGTCGCATCATCGGTACTTTTCACATTGGCTATTGGCTTCAAGGCACCGATCTCTACAACTCACACGATCACATCAGCGATCTTGGGTGCAGGCGCTACTCGTGGAAAACGAGCAGTCTCATGGCCGGTCGTTGGCAAGATTCTGACGGCCTGGGTGATCACGGTACCTATGGCAGGGCTATCCGCAGCTCTGATGGTGGGATTCGTGCACTTCCTGGGTCTTGTCTAAGAGCCGAAGTTCAGTCAGAGATCAAGTGTTCGAAAGCCTTGAGATTGGCCAACGACTCCCCGCGCGAAAGACGCCAAGCCCACTCGCGTCGGATCGCGGTCGCAAATCCGAGCTCAAGAAGCGGATTGAAAGCAGAATCTGAGTATTGCAAGACCGACCCGATCACTTTGTCGAGCTCGCGCTCACTGACTGCTGCATGGCTCAATCGTCCGACAAGATAGATATCCCCGATCTCATTGATGGCAAAGCCAACCGAATACATCGTGGCATTCTTGCGAAGGAGCCATTCATGGACCTGTGCCAGATTCTCATCGGGCTTTCGTATGACGAATGCATTGACGCCTAGTG
>JBJTGO010000107.1:0-4223 GCA_046093985.1 Actinomycetota bacterium | reverse complement strand
GGCGCTTTGGAAAGTTACCGTCTGGGGTCTTCAGAGATTGATAGTTCGCCGATAATATATATTATGTAAATTACGAGGAAGTTCGATTGATGGCGAGGGCTTCCACCGGTTCACAGGCACAAACAAGGTTCCTATCCCCATAGGCCCCATCAATCCTTCCAACTGTCGGCCAATACTTACCTCGGCGCTGTAACCCAGATTCAACCCCAACAGGATTCACTGCTTCGTTTCGCGAATACGGCTGATTCCATTGATCCGACGTGATGGTCTCAAGGGTATGAGGTGCATTTCGTAGTGGGCTTGATTCGACTGAATAGATGCCTTCTTCAACCTTTCGGATCTCATCCCGAATCGAGATCATCGCCGTGATAAACCGATCGATCTCATGGATATCTTCACTCTCTGTTGGCTCGATCATAAGCGTTCCTGCGACGGGAAAGCTCATTGTGGGGGCATGGAAGCCGTAATCCATAAGACGCTTCGCGATGTCATCGACTGTGACGCCAGTTCGCTTAGTGATCTCCCTGATATCGATGATGCATTCGTGCGCGATGAAACCGCTCTCGCCGCGATAGAGAACTGGGAAGAAGGGATCGAGCCGTTTTGCGATGTAGTTGGCGCTCAAAATCGCGACCTCGGTCGCTCGCTGAAGTCCATCTCCCCCCATCGCCCGGATATAGGCCCACGAGATCGGCAAGATTCCCGCTGAACCGAAAGGTGCTCCACTAATCGGGCCAGGACCTGAGGCAGGACCTGCCGAGTCATCGAGTGGATGGTTGGGAAGGAACGGTTCCAGGTGTTTTCGTGCGATCACAGGACCAACTCCCGGTCCTCCCCCGCCGTGAGGAATGCAGAAGGTTTTGTGAAGATTGAGATGCGAGACATCTGCGCCAAATTTGCCCGGTTGCGAGAGTCCTACAAGCGCGTTCAGATTGGCTCCATCGACATAGACCTGACCGCCAGCCTCGTGGATCTTGGCGCAAATCTCTGTGATAGCTGATTCGAAGACGCCATGCGTCGACGGATAAGTGACCATCAGCGCCGCAAGACGCTCTCGGTAAGTTGCAATGGCTTCATCGAGGTGTGCCACACTGACATTACCCGCCTCGTCGCACTCGATCACCACCACCTGCATCCCAGCCATCACAGCAGAGGCTGCGTTTGTGCCATGAGCACTTGATGGGATCAAGCAAATATCTCGATGTTGATCGCCACGTGAATCGTGGTAGCCGCGGATGGCAAGGAGCCCCGCAAACTCACCTTGAGACCCCGCATTTGGCTGTAGCGAGACAGCGTCGTAACCGGTGATCTTGACCAGCCACTCAGAGAGTTCGTCAATGAGGCGACGCATACCCATCGATTGGTTTCGAGGAGCGAAAGGATGGAGTGAAGCAAATTCTGGCCAGGTGACCGCCTCCATCTCCATCGCCGCATTGAGCTTCATCGTGCATGAACCGAGCGGGATCATGGTTCGATCAAGAGCGAGATCTCGATCAGAGAGTGAACGTAGATAGCGCATCATCGCGGTCTCAGAGTGATAGGTATTGAAAATCGGATGCGTGAGATAGGCAGAGACTCTTCCCGTTGCCTCCGTATCTTCGCCCAGCATTGAAGTGAATCCCGGAAGATCGAAAACGGTGGCTAGAGTTTCCAAGGTCTTCTCGTCACATGTCTCATCAAAGGAGAGCCCCACTCCCCCATCGACAGCGCGAAGATTGATTCCTCCGTGAAGAGCCTTTTCGATGTAAGTGGATGCTTCATCCGTCTTGATCACAACCGTGTCGAAGACTGGCCCTTCGATGAGGGAGAATCCTTTTCTTCCCATCGCAACCTTGAAGGCGATGGTCATCCGATGGACTCTCTCGGCGATAGCACGTAGCCCTTGTGGTCCGTGATAGGCCGCATACATGGCTGCAATGTTGGCCAGGAGGACCTGCGCGGTACAGATATTGCTCGTCGCCTTATCTCTGCGGATATGTTGTTCACGAGTCTGTAGGGCCAACCGGAGCGCAGGATTTCCATGGCTATCGACGCTCATCCCAACCAGACGACCCGGCAAAGATCTCTCGAGACCTTCGCGTACTGCCAGGAACCCTGCATGCGGTCCGCCGAATCCCATCGGCACACCAAAGCGTTGCGCGGATCCGTAGCAGATATCTGCTCCCCACTCCCCAGGTGCCGAGATCATGGTGAGAGCGAGGAGATCCGAGCCAACGATGACGAACGACCCATCCCGTCGAGCTCTTTCGATCAGAGGGCGGTAATCATGCAAGATGCCATATGTGTCGGGACTTTGGATCAGGTAGGCGAAAGCCTCAACCCTTTCGGTTTCTGCAAAGGTCTTGAAGGTGCGGAGTTCAATCTTCAGTGGCTTCGCTCTTGTTTCGACGACCGCTCGCGTCTGGGGATTGAGATCGCTATGAAGGAAGAAGACCGCGTCATCCGAACCACGCCACGACCTTCGAGCGAGTGTCATCGCCTCAGCCGCCGCTGTTGGCTCGTCGAGCATTGATGCATTGGCGATCGACAGACCCGTGAGATCAGTGACCATGGTTTGGAAAGCAAAGAGTGCTTCCAGTCTTCCTTGACTGATCTCAGGTTGATACGGAGTGTAGGCGGTATACCAAGCAGGGTTCTCCAACAAGTTTCGTGTGATCACCGGCGGCGTGATGGTTCCGAAGTACCCGTTGCCGATCATGGAACGCATTGGCTGGTTCTCCTCTGCACGCGAACGAAGCTCTGCAAGAACTTCATTCTCAGCAAGCGGCGGCGGCAATACCTCAGAGAGACGTTGCGAAATCTTGATCGAGTCAGGCAGAACTTTTTCAATGAACGACGCAAGGTCAGCAAAACCCAATTCCATCAGCATCGTATCTATTGCATCGTTGCTTGGCCCTATGTGTCGGTCAACGAAAGCAAACTCGCGCGCCTTACTCACCGATCAATGATATGGAAAACGCATCAATCTCGCCCATCGTGAGTGACGAGGTGATCGAGAATTGTGCCTCGATCGATCGAGCAGAACTAAGCGAGACGAGCCTGTCGACGTTGTGAGAGCTCATCAAGACCTGCAGGAACACGCTCATCACTCAGAGCGACCAGTGTTCCCTCGACCTCATTCCAGACTCTGCCGATTGCAATTCCGAAGACCCCTTGGCCGCCCTGAAGAAGGTCATAGACCTCATCTGAATTGGTGCACTCGTAAATCGACGAACCATCGCTCATCAGAGTGATGGATGAGAGATCCTCACTTCCCCGGATCTTCAGATGCTCCACCGCTGATCGGATGTTTTGAAGCGAGACCCCAGCGGAGAGGAAGCGCTTGATGACTTTGAGTACGAGGATGTCGCGGAAGCTATAGAGGCGAGCGGAACCTGATCCGGATGCACTTCTAACGGAAGGCACCACTAGACCGGTGCGGGCCCAGTAATCCAGTTGACGATAAGAGATGCCAGCTGCCTGGCGCGCAACAGAGCCACGGTAACCAACACCTTCGACATCGAGAGGCTTCGATTCGCCCATTTTCTCGCTCATTGACCGCTCCGTCTCAAGGCTTGGGGAGGAAACCTTGTAGGAGAATGCTAAACCTGCAACATCTTGGACACAAGGAACGACACACTCTAAGAATAAAGCGGAACTTTAGGAGGCGAAGTCCTCGGGATTGATCTGGTCAAGGAATTCGCGGAATTTCTCGACCTCCTCTTCCGACTGATCTGGGATCTCGATTCCCGCCTCAGCGAGGAGCTCTTCGCTTGCCAGGATCGGTGAACCCGTTCGAAGTGCCAAGGCGATCGCATCGCTTGGCCTTGATGAGATGGAAACGTCGGCATCCATATTGATCATGGAATAGAAGACACCATCCTTGAGCTCGGTCAGGTGAACCGAGTCGACTCTGCGACCCATCGACTCGATCAAATCCTTCATGAGGTCGTGAGTTAAGGGACGAGGTGGTTGGACACCCTGTTGGGCGAAAGCGATTGCGGTCGCCTCGACGGCTCCGACCCATATCGGTAGGTATCTGTCGCCGCCGATCTCCTTCAAGAGAACGATGGGTTGATTGGAGGGCATCTCAACTCGGACCCCCACCACGTCAACAGCATGGAAGTCCACGCTAGCGGCTCTCGGTAAGGCCAGATCTGACCAACGCGGTGTGAAGTTGGACCGAGAGAGCGCTCAACTCCTTGACCAATTCATCAGCTCTAGCCTTTGAATCAGTGTTCTTC
>JBJTGO010000106.1:0-4744 GCA_046093985.1 Actinomycetota bacterium | reverse complement strand
CCATGGATTCGATCCTCAATTGGTACCGCGAAGAGGGACTGATCTTCAAAGGTGGATCCGGTGCAGGTCTCAATCTCTCCCGTATCCGCTCGGCGAAAGAGCTCTTGAGTTCCGGTGGAAACGCATCCGGGCCGGTCTCCTTCATGCGAGGCGCTGATGCATCGGCAGGAACCATCAAGTCAGGTGGCGCTACCCGTCGCGCTGCGAAGATGGTCGTCCTTGATGTCGATCATCCAGATATCGAAGAGTTCATCGAGACCAAGGTCTCCGAAGAGGAGAAGATCCGCGTCCTTCGCGATGCGGGCTTCGATATGGATCTCGGTGGCAAGGACATCATCTCGGTCCAATACCAGAACGCAAACAACTCGGTCCGCGTCTCGGATGAGTTCATGCGCGCTTATGAGAATGGACAGGATTTCGGTCTTCGTGCTCGCGCAACCGGCGAAGTGATGGAGACTCTCTCGGCCAAGAATCTCTTCCGCAAGATGGCTGAAGCGGCATGGGCTTGCGCAGATCCTGGAATCCAATACGACGACACCATCAACGATTGGCACACCAATCCGGAGACCGGTCGTATCAATGCATCGAATCCTTGCTCGGAGTACATGTCACTCGACAACTCCTCATGCAACCTCGCATCACTGAACTTGATGAAGTTCCTCAAAGAGGATGGTTCATTCGATGCGAAGTCATTCACCAAGGCGGTCGAGATGATCATCACTGCGATGGATATCTCGATCTGCTTCGCAGATTTCCCAACTGAGGCAATCGGTGAGACCACTCGCGCATATCGCCAACTTGGTATCGGATACGCCAACCTCGGCGCACTCTTGATGGCAAGCGGAATGCCGTATGACAGCGATGCTGGTCGTTCCCTCGCAGGTTCGATCACATCACTGATGACCGGTGTCTCATATCGTCGCTCCGCAGAGCTCGCTGGGATCGTTGGTCCATATGATGGCTACGCTCGCAACGCATCAGCGCACACTCGCGTGATGAAGAAGCACCAAGCAGCATCGCTCTCGGCAAAGTCAATGTCCGAGATCGATCGCAGCGTCTGGACCGAGGCGAACAAGGCCTGGGATGAAGGTGTGAAGATCGGTGAGACCAATGGCTGGCGCAATGCACAGGCCTCGGTCCTTGCTCCGACCGGAACCATCGGCTTGATGATGGATTGCGACACCACCGGTATCGAGCCTGACCTCGCTCTGGTCAAGTTCAAGAAGTTGGTCGGTGGCGGATCGATGCAGATCGTCAATCAGACCGTACCGCTTGCCCTCAAGCGACTTGGCTACACCGATGAGACGATCGAAGCGGTCGTTGAGTACATCTCCAGCCATGGAAACGTCATCGATGCACCAGGACTCAAGAAGGAGCATTACGACGTCTTCGATTGCGCGATGGGAGTCAGTCCGATCGCTGCGATGGGACACGTACGGATGATGGCGGCATGCCAGCCATTCCTCTCCGGTGCGATCTCAAAGACCGTCAACCTCCCCGAGACAGCAACAGTCGAAGAGGTAGAAGAGGTCTACTACCAAGGTTGGAAGTCGGCCTCAAGGCGCTCGCTGTCTATCGCGACAATTGCAAGGTCGGCCAACCACTCTCTGATGGCAAGGCAGCGAAGAAGGACGAGAGCGCATCGACCTCCGCACCTGCTCCAGCAGTTCGTAAGCGACTTCCAAAGTCACGTCCTTCGCGAACCACATCCTTCTCAGTCGCTGGCGCAGAGGGTTACCTCACCGCTGGTACCTATGAGGACGGCGCGCTCGGTGAGATCTTCTTGAAACTCGGAAAGCAGGGTTCGACCCTTGCTGGAGTGATGGATGCATTCTCGATAGCTGTTTCGATCGGTCTGCAATACGGAGTTCCTCTCGAGACTTATGTCGAGAAGTTCACCAACCTTCGATTCGAGCCAGCAGGAATGACCGATGACAAGGATGTCCGCATGGCACAGTCGATGATGGATTACATCTTCCGACGACTTGCTCTCGACTATCTCCCCTTCGAGACTCGCTCAGCGATGGGCCTCTACACCGCAGCAGAGCGTGCCAACGCACTCGACAGCGGTGAGTATGCGCAGGCAACTCCTGTCGCTGCTCCAGCACCGGTAGAGATCACGATCGAATCGAAAGCGCCGGCCGCCGTCGACACCTCGACCGTCGGTTCATCGACTGAACTCCTGGAGAAGATCGCTGGATTCAAGAGCGATGCACCACTCTGCATGACCTGCGGCGTCAAGATGCGTCCATCAGGTGCCTGTTATGTCTGCGAAGGATGTGGATCCACATCTGGTTGCAGTTGATCAGTAGTAGAGAATCAGCCCCCGCAAGGGGGCTGATTTGTTTTCCGGACTATTAGAACGTTCTCTCGATGGTTGATCAGGATGGTGCCTTGAATTCGATCCTCACATCCACTCTCGCAGCAGCGGTCGAGTCAATCGGTGGAAGTGAGCGCCCTGGCCAAGTCAAGATGACTGAGGCAATTGACCAAGCAATCTCTACCGGTACTCATCTCTTAGTCCAAGCAGGAACTGGCACTGGAAAATCTCTGGCTTATCTCATTCCCGCTCTGGCAAGTGGGAAGCGAGCACTCGTTGCAACATCGACTCTTGCCTTGCAACGCCAACTTGTCGAGCGTGACCTTCCGCGGATCAAAGCGGGCGTCGAGAAGGCTTTAGGGCGCGAAATCTCATTCGCTCTCTACAAGGGCGTCGGCAACTATCTCTGTAAACAGAAACTCTTTGGCACCCCGGATCTCGATACCGAAGCGTTGATCGAAGTATCGACGCTGGAGCGAGAAGCAAAGAGGCTGCGCGAGTGGAGTCAGATTGCGGGTATCTCAGGAGATCGTGATGATGCTCCCGAGGTCGACCGCCGGGTCTGGGCTGCGAGTTCGGTCAGTGGCAGAGAATGTATGGGCGCTGATGAATGCCCGTTCGGGAGCACTTGTTTCGCTGTTGTGGCAAAGGCGAAGGCGCAGAGCGCAGATATCGTGGTCACCAACCACACCTTGCTTGCGATCGAGGTTGTTGATTCGCATCCGATCTTGCCTGACCGCGATGTAGTGATCCTCGATGAGGCGCATGATTTCGTCGACCGAACCACTCAGGCGGTGACCGAAGAGTTGACTGCAGCACGAGTTCTTCGCGCAGCATCGCTCTACCGGAAATATGCCGGTGAGAAGGCATCTGGTCCGGGCCATGAACTCACCGTGGCAGGAGAGGATTTCGAGGAGGAGATGGCTGGCTTTCGCGACCACTTCCTCTCCGCTTCGAGTGAACAACGACGCCTCACCGAGCTTCCGGCATCGCTGGAAAGTTCGATACGTCGCGTCAAAGAGTGCAGCGAGTCGATTGCCTCGCGTCTTGCCAGTGAAGAGGCGATCGAGAACGTAGATCTCCTTGCGGAACGGGCGCGGGTCAAAGGTGCGATCAATGAGATCAAGACGGTGACGACGAAGATGCTCCGTCTTCAAGATGCACAAGTGCTCTGGTATGAACCGACCTTCAACACGCTATATCTCGCACCCCTTGAAGTCTCTGAAGTTCTGGCATCGAATCTCTTCGCGCAAGGACCAGTTATCGCAACGAGTGCGACGCTCAAAGTCGGAGGTAGTTTCGAGCCAATCAAGCGGGGTCTTGGTATCGCGGAAGTCGAGGAGGTGAAGACCTTGGATGTGGGTTCACCCTTCGACTTCGAGCGGCAAGGGATGCTCTATCTCGCATCACATCTTCCAGAGCCGACTCGAGATGGGCCAACGCCTGAGGCGCTTGAAGAGTTGGGGGAGTTGATCGAAGCAGCAGGAGGAAGGACTCTTGCGCTCTTCTCATCGTGGCGAGGGGTAGAGGCTGCAGATGCACATCTTCGAAAAGTCCTTGCGGATTTGGAATTGCCGATCATCACCGCACGGCGGGGAGATCCGGTCGGATCCTTGGTCGAGAGATTCGCAAAGGATGAGAGATCGATCTTGATCGGAACGATCTCGCTCTGGCAGGGAGTCGATGTACCTGGTCCCGCTTGCACCCTCGTCGCTATCGATCGGATTCCTTTCCCTCGCCCAGATGATCCGGTGATGGCAGCGCGGAGTGAACAAGCAGATAGCGCTGGCGGATCTGGCTTCATGGATGTCTCACTTCCAAGGGCTGCGCTCTTGCTAGCCCAGGGGAGTGGACGTTTGATCCGATCGATAGATGATCGAGGCGTGGTTGCGATCCTCGATTCACGGATCACTCGAAAGCGCTATGGAAGGATCTTGATCGAATCGATGCCGCCCTTCTGGCGCACTGATGATGGAGCGCTGGTCAAAGAGTCATTGCGACGACTCGATGAGAGTCTTGAGATCGGGCCACGCCCTGGCGAAACTCGCGTGTAGCGGGAGGTACTCGATCTTTTCCATCTCGAACCAGCTCGCCTCAATCGTCTCGTGATTACTCTCCCCGATCGCGAAGTGATCGAGGGCGCGAGCGATGATGGTCTCGTAGCGCCAATCACCATGATCGTCGGAGAAGTGCAGCGCGCTCTCGAGATCGATCATCTCGCCATCGATACCAATCTCCTCGATAGCTTCGCGGATCGCAGCCTCACGCCAACTCTCATGTGAATCACGCGCACCGCCAGGGATGCCCCACGTGCCCCCGTGATGTACCCATGGGGCGCGAAGTTGAAGGAGTACCTGGCCCGAACGGGTGAGAAGGAGTCCGGCCGCTCCGTTGAGTCCCCAATGGCGGGAACCGCAACGACAC
>JBJTGO010000105.1:0-1972 GCA_046093985.1 Actinomycetota bacterium | reverse complement strand
ACCCTTACGACCGAAGTAGATCGCTGAAACCCAGAGCAGTGCGAATATCGCTCCCATGAAGAACATCGAGGGAATGATCAATCCGTAGAGGATGGTCGCTACCTGCAAGATCCAGCCAAGCCACCATCCATAAGGCTTTCGAAGTAATCCAGAATTGAGTAGCAACAAGACCATGATCACAATCCCGATGATCAGGTCATTCCGATCGTTCTCAAGTCGGACAAGCAATAGGGCGAAGCCAAGTGTGATCGCTTCCATAACGAGGACGCTCCTACCCAAGATCTTCATGATTCGAGAGCTCGCCTTCGACGCATCAAGAGTCGCGCCTCTCCCACTGTCACAACTGACCCGGTGACGATCACCGCAGCGCTACTTGCCTCGCTGAGATTTCGCTCATCTGCGAGCTGGATCGCACTCTCGATCGCCGCAGGAAGATCAGGCGAGGCGATGACTCGTTCGCTTCCAAAGTGAACTCGGGCCATCTCAGCGAGGCGCTCGACATCAAGGGCGCGTTGCGATGAGTTTCGAGTGACGACGATAGTGTCAAAACTCTCCTTCATAAGTTCCAGCATCCCTTCGACATCCTTATCCCCCATCGGTGCGAAGATCGCGATGCGATGGGTGAAATCGAATTCATGGGCGAGCGTCTGGCGCAGTGAGTTCATCCCATGAGGATTATGCGCAGCATCGAGGATCACGGTCGGATCCCGGAGCACGACCTCAAGTCGCCCCGGTGATTTGACCAGAGCGAAGGCTTCGCGAACTACCTCTTCATCAAGGCTCTTCTCGCCGATGAAGGCTTCGACAGATGCGAGCGCGACAGCAGCGTTATGCGCCTGATGCAATCCATGAAGCGGCAAGAAGATGTCGCGGTACTTCGCATTGACTCCATCGATGGAGATCATCTGACCGCCGAGTGCGATCTCTCGAGAGGTGAGCGCGAACTCGATTCCTTCACGAAGTGGTGCAGACTCCATCGAGATACATCGTTCCAACAGGATCTTTGCTGCGGCTAACTCTTGGGCCGCAAGGACAGTGACTGAACCCGACTTGATGATCCCTGCCTTCGTTGAAGCGATTGCTTCGATGGTGGAGCCAAGATATTCCATATGGTCGAAGCCGATCGGCGTGATCACATTGACCGCTCCATTGACCACATTGGTGGCATCCCACTCACCGCCCATACCGACTTCGATGACCCCTACATCAATCGGATATTCAGCAAAGGCAACAAAGGCCATAGCGCAGATCGCTTCGAAGAAGGAGAGGCGGTGTGACATCCGTGAATCGACCATCTCGAGGTAGAGCGCGATATCGTCATAGGTAGCGACGAATCCTTCAGGCGAGATCGGGTCCCCATTGATCGCGATCCGCTCCGTGATGCTCTCAAGGTGAGGGCTAGTGAATCTTCCGGTGCGATAGCCGAGTTGGTAGAGAAGTGCATCGATCATCCGTGAGGTGGTGGTCTTGCCATTGGTGCCGGTGATGTGGATGGTCGGGTAGGAAAGTTGTGGCGAGCCGAGCGCATCACAGAGGTATGCGATCCGCTCCAAGCTGGGTTCAAGTCGCGACTCTGGCCATCGCCCAAGCAATTCTTGCTCGACGAAGTTCATCCGCTCGAGATCGTCTGCCCCACTCATGAGATCACTACTTCGATCAAGTCACTGGCAGAGATGAAAGTTGAGAGTTGATTCGCTCGATCTCGGCAATACAGTGATCATGTCGAGTACGAATCTCATCGACGACGCTGAGTGGCGCCTTCGCCATGAAGTTCTCATTCTCGAGTTTCACTTTCGCAGTTGCAAGATCCTTCTCAATCGTCGCCAAGTCCTTGAGTAGACGCGTGCGTTCGGCAGCGACATCGACGCTTCCGGTGAGGTCGAACTCGACAGCAAAGGATGCGACTTCGATCCTTCCGCTTGTTGTGAAAGATTCAGAGGGCGGATCAAGACGTACCAGAAAGCGCAAGGAG
>JBJTGO010000104.1:0-3078 GCA_046093985.1 Actinomycetota bacterium | reverse complement strand
TCAATGAAAGTAGAATCTGAGGATGAAAACCTTCGAATCACTCTATGCAGAACTTCTCGAGCGCGAGCGGAATCGCCCAGAGAACTCGCGGACCGTTGAGCTACTAGATGCTGGCGTGCATGAGATCTGCAAGAAAGTGCTAGAGGAGGCTGGTGAAGTTTGGCTTGCCGCTGAGAGCCAGAGTGATTCAGAACTTGCTGAAGAGATCAGTCAGCTCATTTACCACCTGCAAGTTTTGATGGTCGCAAAACGTTTACCCCTCAACTCCGTCCTCGAGAGACTTTAGGAGACGATCGTGACGCTAAAGGTTGCACTTCCTAACAAGGGATCTCTCGCAGAGCCGTCCATCTCGCTCTTCCGTTCCGCCGGCTATCGACAGCGAAGTGATGCCAAAGATTTGATCTTCCTGGATCCAGAGAATGATGTTGAGTTCTACTACCTACGACCGCGTGATATCGCAACCTATGTGGGAAGCGGGGAGCTCGATCTGGGCATCACTGGTCGAGACCTGCTGATCGATAGCGGTGCACCGGCTGCAGAGCTTTTGGATCTGGAATTCGGTCGAAGCACGATGCGATTCGCTGCACCCGAGGCGAGCGGGATCAGCACTCTGCAAGAGATCAATGGAAAGCGAGTGGCGACCTCATATCCACATCTTGTCGCGAGCTTTATCAAGAAATCGGGGATCGAGGCATCGATCATCGAACTAGATGGAGCGATTGAGAGTTCGGTTCGACTTGGGGTAGCCGATCTCATCGCTGATGTGGTGGCAACGGGTAGCACTTTGCGCCAGGCTGGATTGGTCGCATTCGGTGAGCCGCTCTCGGTAAGCACCGCGATTTTGATCGCCCGAGGCAAGGAAGAGAGATTCGAGCTCTTGGTAAGGCGCCTTCAGGGCGTCGTCTTCGCCAGACAGTATGTTCTGATTGATTACGACGTATCTCAGGAGAATTTGGCAGCAGCATGCGGCGTGACTCCTGGTTTCGAGTCACCAACCATTTCGCCACTTCAAAAGGAGGGTTGGTTCGCTGTTCGTGCGATGGTTCCACGCCGTGAAATGCATCAGATCATGGATCGTCTCTACGGCCTGGGAGCTCGAGGAGTCTTAATCACTGAGATCCATTCCTGTCGCCTCTAGCTCAACTCTCCCCAGAGGAAGTTGAGGAGGAGACGCAAGTCGCGCTCTTCGATCACTAGGTCTGCGACCTCCTTGAGCGCCGCTTTAGCGCAGAAGGCAATACCAAGTCCGGCTTCCAAGAGCATCGCACGGTCATTCGCGCCGTCACCTATAGAGACCGTTTCTTCAATTCCAATGTTGAACTCTGTGGCAAACTCCCTGAGCGCATGGGCTTTCTCTTCTGGTCCGATGATTGGCTCTATCACTGAGCCAGTGAGGAACCCACCTTGAGATGAGAAGCGATTCGCACGGATGAAATCCAAGGGCAGGGGTGCGAGGAAGGGATCGATGATCTCGTGAAACCCTCCGCTTACCACGCCGACTTTCCAGCCGCGTTCTTTGAGTGTCCTGATGAGATCCTCCGCACCCTCAGTCAGTGAAAGTGATTGAGTTACCTGATTGAGAAGTGAGATGGGTTGACCGTCGAGCAACCCGACACGCCTTCGAAGTGATGTGTAAAAGTCCATCGTGCCTGTCATCGCCTCTTTGGTGAGACGCGCCACTTGGTCACCTACGCCTGCGGATTCGGCGAGGAGATCAATCCCTTCTTCGTTGATGAGGGTCGAATCCATGTCCATCAGCAGGAGGCGGAACTTCACGGTCGAAGCCTATCTATCAGGCTATCTTTCTCTCCTATGCAATCTTTGGTCGCACTCAACGACGTCTCGGTTCTCAGATCCGGAAAGGCGATCATCGATCACCTCACATGGAGCGTGAATGAGAGTGAGCGTTGGGTCATCATCGGTCCCAATGGTGCAGGTAAGACGACGGTTCTCTCACTTCTCTCCAGCTATCTTTTTCCAAGCCAAGGAACGGTCTCCATTCTGGGCAGTACTCTCGGTCGCGTTGACAGCGCTGAAATCAAGACACGCGTTGGCATGACCTCAGCGGCGCTTCTCTCTCTTATCCCTGAAGATGAGAAGGTCGGCGACATCGTTCTTTCAAGCGCTTATGCCGTCTTTGGTCGCTGGAACGAGGAATATGACCCTTGGGATGAGTCACGAAGTAGCGCACTTCTTGCAACCTTGGGAGTGAAGGAACTGCGAGATCGATACTTCTTCACGCTGAGCGAGGGCGAGAAGAAGCGCGTGATGATCGCCCGGGCCCTGATGCCTGATCCCGAGCTTCTCTTGATGGATGAACCGGCCGCAGGGCTAGACCTGGGTGGGCGTGAGGATCTCCTGCAGCGCATCTCCTCGTTCGCGTCGGATCCAGCTGCCCCAGCGACCATCACGGTGACCCACCATCTTGAGGAGATTCCTGCCGGGACGACTCATATCTTGGTATTGAGCGCTGGCAAGAGCTTCGCGCAAGGGCCCATTGAGACGACCCTGACTGGAGAGATGCTTTCAGAGCTCTATGGGATTCGTCTCGAGCTTGGCTCGCATTTAGGTCGCTACTTCGCTCGTGCTCTCTGATCTCATCCCGCCCGCTTGGCGAATTCATCTCCATGTATTCGATTCAAACCTACGATCGATTGAGAGTGCACTAGAAGGGCTCGAAAGCGGCGGCAAGGTGACTTTGCCGCGACGCGAAGAGATTTTCGCAGCCCTTGATCTGGCCCCAGAGGATGTGCGAGTTGTGATCCTCGGCCAGGATCCTTATCCGGATCCTCGATTTGCGATTGGCAGAGCCTTCGCCGTCTCGGATTCGGTGAGACCCCTCCCTGCGTCCTTGCGGAACATTTTCAAGGAGCGGCGCGACGATTGTGGTGGCGAGGACCCTTCGCCGACGCTACTTTCGTGGCAGCAGCAGGGCGTTCTCTTGCTCAATCGAAGTCTCACCACGACATCGGGTGAGACCAATTCTCACTCTCATCTTGGTTTCGGGACTCTTCATGGTCTATTTCCTCTCCTCCCCGATCAACACTTGGGTTGGATAGTTAGTTCAAAAAAGGAGAG
>JBJTGO010000103.1:0-7339 GCA_046093985.1 Actinomycetota bacterium | reverse complement strand
GTTGAGGCGGGGGAGAGGTTGGGATTCTTACCTGGCACGCTCCACGAGAAGATCGATCCTTATCTCCGCCCACTCTTCGATTCACTTCAAGATCTATCAATGAGATGGCGAGATCACACTCCTTGTCGAGTTGGAGCCGTTCGAATGCGAATTCCATCAGCGATTGGAGCGCGCTCTCATCGCAAGGAAAGCCGCACTTATTGGTCAACTCGATAGCCATCTGTTCCCAAGAGGTTGCGAAGGTCTCATCGACCCTGGTTGCGACGTGGCATCGTCGCCACATCGAAACGTGCATAAGCATCGACGATCTCGCTTACCAATCGATGACGCACAACATCCTCTGACTCGAGATGGATGAATGCGATATCGGAGATGCCGTCGAGAATATCTGTCACCACCCGTAGCCCTGACTTAGTCCCAGATGGAAGATCGACCTGTGTGATATCACCGGTAATGACCATCTTGGAGTTGAAACCAAGTCGAGTTAGGAACATCTTCATCTGTTCTGCAGAGGTGTTCTGCGCCTCATCGAGGATAATGAAAGCATCATTGAGAGTTCTGCCTCGCATGTAAGCAAGTGGTGCGACCTCGATCGTGCCATTGGCCATCAACTTCGGAATGGAGTCACCATCGACCATATCTTGAAGTGAATCGAAGAGTGGGCGGAGATAAGGATCGATCTTCTCGTGGAGCGTGCCAGGTAAGAATCCCAACCTCTCCCCCGCCTCAACTGCGGGTCGAGTGAGGATGATTCGATTGACGCTCTTTGCTTGAAGAGCTTGAACGGCTTTCGCAACCGCAAGATAAGTCTTGCCCGTTCCTGCCGGGCCGATGCCGAAAGTGACCGTCTTCTGATCGATCGCATCGACATACTTCTTCTGATTCGCAGTCTTAGGCCTGATCGTCTTGCCGCGATTGGAGAGGATATTGAGCGAGAGGACTTCGCCTGGCCTCTCTCCAGAATTCCCACGAACCATGGCGATTGATCGAACCACTGCATCAGTGGCGAGAACCTGTCCTGATCTGATCACGACGAGAAGTTCTGAGATGAGCGAGCGAAACTCTGCGATCGCCTCGTCAGGTCCTCGCACGAGGAATTCGTTACCCCGGACCGTAAGACCGACTTCAGGAAATGCCCGTTCGAACTCTGCGAGGAAGGTATCTGCAGGGCCCGTGATGGTGACCATCGGGATGGCAGAAGGGATGGCGATGACTGTCTTATCCATCTATCTCCATCTATCTCCCCGCATTCATCTATCCGACAATCCATCTATGAACCTTGAAGTTCCCAATCGTATCTCCACTAACCGGGCGGCCAGCCGAGACTTCGACCCGCGATGAGATGCAGATGTGTGTGAAAGACGCTCTGGCCTGCACTGGCACCGGTATTGAAGAGAGTTCGATAACCATCGAGGCCTTCTCGTATCACGATCTCATCGACGAGAGAGAAGATGGAAGCGAGCACCTTCGGATCACTCTTCGAGGAAGCGACTGCGTTCTCCTGGTGATCTTTAGGGATGACGAGGATATGAGTGGGCGCCACTGGATTGATGTCGTTGATGGCGAAGGCCCGATCATTCTCAGCGATCTTCGCAACAGGAATCTCACCCGTTGCAAACTTACAGAAGAGGCAATCCATGTGGCGAAATACTAACGCCAGAGTCCGAAGCTCGCTTGGAGAGATGTTAGGGCGATCGCGCCCGCATGTGCCGAACGGAGAATCGGAGTTCCCAACCTCAGCTCTCGGACTCCGACCTCACGCAACTGCATCAACTCTCGCTCTGATATCCCGCCTTCAGGGCCGATGATGAGTGTGATGCCGGTAGCCAGATCGATTCTCTTCTGCAGTTGCTCTTGCAGTCCGCTATCCAAAGATTCTGTCGCCTCTTCATGGAGGAGGAAGATGATTTCCTTCTCACCTTGCGAAGGAAGAGAGGAGGAGAGGTTGTCGATGAAAGGCTGCAGGATGGGAATCCGATCTCTGCGCGTCTGTTTCACCGCTGCCTTGATCCACTCACGCCACTTCGCTGGTGAATTCGCTGGATCCCACTTTCCGATACTTCGCTCTGCGCGCCACGGTTGGATCTGATCGACTCCGGCGGCGACGAGAAGTTCGATGCATTCGTGGGCTCGATCTGACTTCGTCAACGCCTGAATGACGCGAAGCGAGATGCGAGGCTTCTCACTGGTTGCGACATCTTCGATCACTACATCGACCAAAGTGCGATCAATGCTTTCGATTCGAGCCGTCGCGCGTTGACCTTCACCATTGGAGATCCAGATCCGATCGTCGACCCGATGTCGTGCCACGCGCGAGATATGGTGAGCCTCATCGCCCTCGATGCGAAGACGACTCCCGCTTGCTAGGACAGTCCCCGTATCAACTAGATAGAGCGAGAGCATCTAGCCTCGAAGCGCATCTTTGAATCTGGAGAAGAATCCACCGCTCTCGCTCTGCGTCACTCGGCGTCCTGCGTTCTTCTCATCGCCACGGGCATTTGCGAATCGCGTCAGCAATTCCTCTTGCTCCTTCGATAACTTCGTTGGGATCTCGACATCGATATGGATCTGCAGATCGCCACGCGTGCCACTTCGAAGACGCGTCATACCTTTACCCTTGAGAAGGTGGATGGAACCAGGTTGGGTACCAGGTTTGATCTCGATCTCTTCATCTCCATCAAGCGTCGCAACTTTCATCTTCCGTCCCAGAGCAGCAGCAGTCATCGGGATGGAGAGCTCGAGATGGAGAGTGTCGCCATCACGAACCAAGAAATCATGTTCTTCGACCTCGATCTCGACATAGAGGTCGCCGGGTCTACCGCCACCAGGGCCTACCTCTCCGCGTCCCGGAAGGTGCATGCGATTACCGTTATCGACACCTGCAGGAATTTCGATCTCTATCTCGCTTCGCGACCTCACTCGACCATCTCCTGCACATTCCGAGCAAGGCGATGTGATCCTGGATCCAAAACCTTGGCACGATGCACATGGGCGCGTCGTCATCACCTGTCCGATGAAGGAGCGAGTCACTTGCTGTACTTCACCGCGACCTTTGCAGATATCGCAGATGACGGGTGAGGCACCGTTGGCACATCCACTTCCCTGACAACTGGTGCAAAGGACCGCGGTATCGACAACAAGATCTCGTTTACATCCGAAACAAGCCTCTTCAAGGGTGATACCAACGCGAATCAGGGCATCTTGACCAGCGCGAGAGCGTGATCGCGGTCCACGCGTCCCGCCGCCACCGAAGAATGCATCCATGATGTCGCTGAATCCGAAACCACCAGCGAATCCCTCGCCGAAACCTGATCCACCCATGTCGTAGTTCTGACGTTTATCTGGATCGCTGAGAACCTCATAGGCAGCAGTGATCTCCTTGAATTTCTCTGCAACCTTTGGATCAGGATTGACATCGGGGTGCATCTCACGCGCCAGCTTGCGATATGCCTTCTTGATCTCATCACCACTGGCATCGCGCGCAACACCCAAAACTTGATAGAGGTCCACGAATTACGCCTGCCTCTGTTCGTGCGAATACTGTGAAAGATATCGAGTGAGGTATCGCGCAACAGCACGGACTGATCTCATTGAGTTCGCATAATCCATTCGAGTAGGACCAAGGACTCCAACCGCTGCGCCACCAGCATATGAGGTCGCAACCAGGCTCGTCGTCTTCAACTTCGCCTCCGACTGCTCCTCCCCGATGCGCACTGTGAGCGTTTCCGCAAGGTTCTCTCCCTCTCTGCCAGAAGTTAGACCTTGCTCACCCTCGATATCGGAGATCAATCGCAACAAGACAACCTGCTCTTCCAACGCCTCCAAGACCGAGTGAATCTCGGCGGAGAAATCGTTGGTCGATCTGACGAGATTCGAAGTACCTGCGAGCACGACACGCTCCTCCGCCTTCTCCACTGCCAATTCGATCAAAGAGGTCACGAGGATGGTGGCGTTGATCCGATCTCGTGGCGAATAGGCAGTAGCGAACTGAGCTAGTCGCTCACCGACGACGCTCAACGGCTGGTTCTCGACCATCAAGTTGATTCGATTGCGGAAATCCACCAAGAGTTCTTCGGTGACACTCTCGCCTAACTCCACGACGCTCTGTTCGACTCGACCTGTATCTGTGATCAAAACGATCATCACTCGCTGCGGACTCAAAGCGATGATCTCGAGATGTCGAACCTTCGATCGCGTCAATGAGGGGTACTGCACCAGAGCGACCTGCTTCGTCACTTGCGCAAGGAGGCGAACCGTTCGAGTGACGATCTCATCGAGATCGTGTGCTCCTTCAAGGAAGTTCTCGATCGCTCGGCGCTCGGCAGCTGACATCGGTTTCACTTCAGCAAGTCGATCCACGAAGAGTCGATATCCGCGATTAGTTGGAATGCGACCAGCGCTGGTATGCGGTTGAGTGATCAGACCCGCATCTTCCAAGATGGCCATATCGTTTCGGATTGTCGCCGGTGAGACTCCGAGTCCTCGTCGCCCTGAGAGCGCTTTGGAACCGACCGGCTCACTCGAGGCGACGAACTCTTCGATGATCGCGCGGAGTACTTCGAGTTGGCGCGATTCGATTCGGGATTCTTCTCGGGTCATTGCGTCGATAGTGCGAGAGTCAAAGCGACCGTGGTCGCAGTGATGATGAGGAAGGCTGGGAATGCGGTCCGCACTTTGCGAGCCCGGAAGTGGAAGAAGAGTGCGCCAAGCATCACGATCCAGAGCGTGACCAATCCCCAGACGATGAGATCGACGAAGTCGAGTACCAATCCGATAACGATGGCCACGCCAGAGAGCAACTCCAGCATTCCAGCGAGACGAGATAGTCCGTCGGGAGAACCGACATCGCGAGCCCCGGCAAGGCCTTTCGGATTGCCGCTCACCTTTGCAAGGCCAGCGACGGCGGCGATGAGAGCCAAGACGATCGAAAGTATGAGCAACGGGGTGTCGATGGACATGGGCGAAAATTACTACATCTAGCCGCAGGAGAGCTGGTCGAAGAGAAGTAAGCGGGAATTAGAGCGCAACGAGATCACGGACGATCCGATCTGCGATCAACCGTCCTTCGACAGTCAAGATAAGTTCGCCACGTCGCCAACCATCACGATCGAAGGATCCAGAATCAAGATATCGCGACGCGACCTCGTTCTGTTCCTTTGTGAGATCACTATTTCGAAGTCCATCACGCAGGCGGATCATCAACATGATCCGTTCATCACGGAAATTCTCCTCAGTGAGAATCTCACGATCGGCCTCTACGCTCTGGTCTGAAGCGATTGCCTCGATGTAACGAATCGGACTCTTCACATTCCACCATCGACGTCCATCGACAAATGAATGCGCTCCCGGTCCAATCCCCCACCAGTGACCGCCTCGCCAATAGACCTGGTTATGTCGTGAATCACCACCAGGCTTCGCCCAGTTGCTCAATTCATACCAGTCGAATCCGCGCTCGGTGAGGCGTTGATCAATCGCACGATACTTCTCGGCCATCTCATCATCATCGGGTCGATCAATCTCGCCGCTTTCGATTCGCCGGGCCAAACGAGTCCCGGTCTCGACTATCAATGCATAGGCAGAGATGTGATTGATCGGAAGTGAGAGAGCGAAATCCAGTGATTCAAGGAGATCATCCATGCTCTCACCCGGTGTGCCGTAGATGAGATCAACGCTGAGATCTTCTATTCCGAGTGATGCTGCGGTTTCGAGCGCCTTAGTCACATTCTCCTTCGCGTGGGTGCGCTCCAAGACTTCTAAGACGGACTTCTTTGCGGATTGCACTCCGAAGGAGAAGCGATTGACGCCGGCTGCGATGAACCCGGAGAGGTTCTCTCGATCGACGGTATCCGGATTCGCTTCCATCGTGATCTCACACGAGCCATCGATCGAAAAGTGCCTAGCGATCGTCTCAATCGTGGCCGCGATATCCGATGGATCCATCAGGCTCGGAGTCCCACCACCGAAGAAGATCGTGGGAACGGACTTCGACTCACCGAGAATCCGACGCGCAGCATCAATCTCGCCGATCGCGGCTCGCATATAACGGGAGGAGAGATCGCTTCGCGCCAGATCCGACTGGCCAAGTTCTGCAGGCGTATAGGTATTGAAGTCACAGTAGCCACAGCGCGAAAGGCAGTAAGGGATATGGATGTAGAACGAGAGCGCTTGCGTGGTCACTTCTTCTGCTTGCTCTTCTCGCTCTCTCCGTTGGTCGAGAGAGCTGCGATGAAGGCCTCCTGTGGCACTTCGACGCGACCGACCATCTTCATCCGCTTCTTACCCTCCTTCTGCTTCTCAAGGAGTTTTCGCTTACGAGTGATGTCACCGCCATAACACTTAGCAAGGACGTCCTTACGGATCGCACGGATGTTCTCGCGCGCGATGATGCGAGAGCCGATCGCGGCTTGAATCGGAACTTCGAACTGTTGCCGTGGGATCAACTCGCGCAATTTCTGCGTCATCGTCACACCGTATGCATAGGCCTTCTCGCGGTGGACGATCGCGGAGAATGCATCGACGGTATCGCCCTGAAGCAAGATATCGACTTTGACCAAGTCTCCTTCTTCTTCACCCGTTGGTTCATAGTCAAGCGATGCATAACCTCGAGTGCGTGACTTGAGTTGATCGAAGAAATCGAAGACGATCTCTGCGAGCGGTAACTTGTAGCGGATCTCGACGCGATCCTCTGAGAGGTAATCCATTCCAAGCAGGATGCCTCGACGCTGTTGGCAGAGTTCCATGATGGTTCCGATGAATTCGCTCGGTGAGAGGACTGTCGCTCGTACGACGGGTTCGAAGACCTGCTCCACCTTGCCGGAGGGGTATTCGCTCGGATTGGTGACGATCATCTCCCGATTCTCATCGGTGAGGACTCGATAGACCACGTTCGGTGCCGTCGAGATGAGCGAGAGATTGAACTCGCGCTCCAAACGCTCGCGAACGATCTCCATGTGGAGAAGCCCCAGGAAGCCACAACGAAAACCAAAGCCCAACGCCGCAGAGGTCTCCGGTTCGTAGACGAGAGCCGCATCGTTGAGTTGGAGTTTCTCGAGCGCGTCGCGCAAGACCGGATATTCATCAACATCGATCGGATAGCGACCGGATAAGACCATCGGCTTCGGATCCTTGTAACCTGAAAGCGCCTCTGTCGCAGGTTTGGTCGCAGTCGTGACTGTGTCACCGACTCGACTCTGTCGCACATCCTTGACACCTGTGATCAAGTAACCGACCTCACCTACGCCAAGTCCATTGCTTGCAATCGGCTCGGGTGAGATGACTCCGACTTCCAACATCTCATGTTTCACCCCGGTGGAGAGCATCTGGATCTGATCTCGTGGTG
>JBJTGO010000102.1:0-1651 GCA_046093985.1 Actinomycetota bacterium | reverse complement strand
GAGAGTTCGGTGCGAGGAATCGTGATCATGGGTACACGGTAGGGCAGGATGGGAACATGTCCAAAGCGCGAGGAAAAGTGATGGTTCTCTCGATGAGTGGAGCGAGGACTTCTCTCTCATGGATCACGATCCTTGGACTCTTCTTTTCAATCGTGGTGGCTGCCCCTTCGCAGGCAGCAGTAAAAAGCGGTGCGACATGTAAGAAGGCTGGACTTACCGCGAAGAAGAGTGGCGCAGAGTTCGAATGTCGCGCGAAGTCTGGAAGACTAGTCTGGGTCAAGAAGAAGTCGAGTGGCGTTCGAGTTCCGGTTGTAATTCCAACACCAACTGCTTCTCCGAGTCCTACGCCAACACCAACTGCAAGTCCCACGCCAACAGTTTCACCAACCGCCACACCCATCCCTTCGGCAACTCCATCAGCATCTCCCACCTTCATTTCGACTCGATCAAAGCCAATGCCTGCGCCGACGCCCGGTATCTCCACCTATCGCGGCGGTGCTGGCAACTCTGCGCGACCTAAAGAGAAGAGTTTCGAACTTCCCGTTTCGGTAACTGCGCCGCCAAGTGGATCGAATGTGAAGATCTGGGTCTATGACCCGGAAAACAAGTCTCGCGCCCTAGGTTCTGGTGGAATCTTCTTCCAGAAGGATTCTGGCGCGTGGACGTTCTTGAATGGAAATAGCGATGGTTCGATCTACGCGAATTGGAGTCCTGGTAGTTACTCCATCGACACCGTAGAACCAGGTGGCAGAGCAACCGAATACTCGCGAAAGAGATATCTCGCAACCGTCTCTTCGTCAGGGGAGTTTTCGGTTTTGGGGATGGATGCGAACTCTCAAGGCTATTTCACGCTGACCATCACAAAGGTAGCGGCGAAACAGGTCTACATCCCAACGAGTGCATGCCGACTTGAGGATCAGACCGGCAGTATTCGAATGGCAGTTGGATTTCCAAAGCGTGAGTATCGCCTGCCAAGTGAAGGTCGAATCAACGCTCTGATCATCCCGGTCGATTTCTCTGATGTACCTGGTCGAGGAGATCCGGAGGAACTCTTTAGGGTTATGACCGATGAGAGCGCGCGATTCTTCTACTCACAATCAGATGGCCGAGTGCAGTTCAACTTCCAATCTCTTGATACCTGGCTCCGAGCACCCTTCAAGTCGGATGCCTATCGTTTGGGCACTTACAACCAAGGGGATTCGGGCGGTTACTTCAGCACAGTCTTAGCGCTCGCCGATCCACTCGTTGATTACTCACTCTTTGATGTCGTCTATGTCCTCTCGCCAAAGGAGACTCCGGCAAGCTCAATCGCATATGGCCCAGCCTTTCCGAATATGCCAGGTGATGACTCGATGATGACCAATGAAGGTTTAGTGCGAAACGGAACCATCTCTGGAGCGGATGCATGGCAAACCCTTCCAGGCGCTGGTTGGAAGTGGTTGAGCCATGAGACTGGCCATCTCTTTGGGATTCATGATCTCTATACGATCTCAAAGCCGGGAACCTATGGATCCTGGGATCTGATGTCGCTCAATTGGAGTACGGCAGCGATTGCGATCAATGCTTGGAATCGCTACATCCAGGGTTGGCTTTCTGAATCACAAGTGAGATGCATCGAGGCAAAGGATTTGAGTGCGCCGAAGGAGACTCT
>JBJTGO010000101.1:0-10269 GCA_046093985.1 Actinomycetota bacterium | reverse complement strand
CTTCAGGCGATCTTGCGCACGTCCATAGGCAGTGAAATCTCCCGCTTTGAGAGCGGCATCAGCATCGCGAAGTGCTTGTTGTGCACTTCGAAGCGCTGCTTGTAGCGAGGCATTGGTCGTTCCGGAATCTGTTCCGGTTGCACCACCCGTGTCACCTTGTGATTCCACTCCAGTTCCAAGTGATTGACCACTGTTTCCACCGAAGACCTGATCGAGCGCGCCCTTCACAGTGTCAGCGAATCCGATCTGATCACCGAACGAGACCAAGATCTTTTGCAACAATGGATATGCAGCGGTATTCGCTGTCGCCTGGACATAGACCGGCTGGACATAGAGAAGTCCGCCACCGACTGGAAGCGTCAGGAGATTTCCAAGGACGACATTTGCGCCGCCTTGTCGCAAGAGCGAGAGCTCGGTTGCGACCTCAGGTTTCGCTTCGAAGTTCGATGCGACCTGGGCAGGACCTGCGAGGTTGGTGGAGCGAGGCAAGACGAGAACTGTCCACTTACCGTAATCCTCACCTGGATCAGAGTTGACGACTGCGAATGCGGATAAGTTCTCTCGACCCCCGCGTGGGACGAATGGTGTCGAGATCGAGAAGGAAGGTTTCTTCTCGCCCGGCAATTGCAGTGTGTAGTAGTACGGCGGTTGTGAGCCAGCATTCGCACCAAGTGTCGAAGGATCACGAGGGATGCGCCAGAAATCCTGACCGCTATAGAAGGCGTTCGCGCTCTTGACGTGATACTCAGTCAAAACCTCACGCTGTACTCGGAACATATCCTCGGGATAGCGGACATGGCTGATAAGCGCATCGTTCATCTCACTCCGTGGCTTCACAGTTCCATCGAAGGACTTACTCCAAGCCTTCAAGACCGGATCCTTCTCATCCCAGGCATAGAGCGTGACGGTGCCGTCATATGCATCGACGGTTGCCTTCACA
This sequence comes from Actinomycetota bacterium, assembly GCA_046093985.1. GTDB lineage: Bacteria > Actinomycetota > Actinomycetes > Nanopelagicales > Nanopelagicaceae > SYAN01. The sequence goes on along the minus strand of JBJTGO010000101.1, from coordinate 9,329 downwards.
GAGTTGCGGATGTAGTTGACGGTGCGGCTTGCACTCGTTGCGAAGAGCGAAGTCTGTGTGAAGTCCTCGGTTGCGGCGGTGGCTAGCGTGCTTCGACGTGAATAGGGATAACCAGCGCTTGTGGTGTAACCATCGAGAAGCCAGACCACTTTCCCGTCGATCACCGCTGGATATGGATCTCCATCAAGAGTGATCCACGGTGCGACTTTCTCAACGCGTTCACGAGGGCTGCGGTTGTAGAGGATCTTCGAATCTGGTCGGATCAAGTTGGAGAGGAGGATTCGCTGCTCTTGATAGTTGATCGCAAAAAGGAGTCGGCTAAAGAGTGATCCAACGGGGACTCCACCCTTGCCGGTATATGTGTAATTAGCCTGCCCATTTGGCGACTTGTCATCGGGATAGTCGAATTCGATTGGTTCTGCGCTTGTGCTACCGACGATGGAATATGCTGGCACATTCTCACCGAAGTAGATGCGAGGCTGGAAATCACCGAGCCCCTTCGTCGGTGGGATATCTCCGAGGATGAAGTTGGGCTTGCCGTCGGGGTCACGCGAGTTTCCATAGGCCGCGACGAAACCGAAACCGTGGGTATAGACAAGATGGTCGTTGATCCAATTTCGCTGCGGGTTACCAAGGATGTTGAGCTCGCGGACTGCGACCACGGCATCGCGCTGCACACCATCGATGGTGTAGCGATCGATATCGAGCGATGACGGGAAGGTGTAATAAGGCTTGATCTGCTGCAACTGTCTGAAGGTTGCAGAGAGGACGTTGGGATCCATCAAACGGATGTTGTTGATCGTCGTCGCATCGTCGGAGAGCTGTCCTGCTGAGGTCTGGATCGTCGCGTTGTAATCCTTGAACTCGATCCCATCCAAACCATATGCAGCGCGCGTCGCTTCAAGGTTTCTTTCGATGTAAGGCGCTTCCTTGGACGACTCCGATGGCCTGACTTGGAACTGTTGGATCAAAGCGGGATAGATGCCAGAAATCAGGAGCGAGGAGATCAGAAGAAGGGCTGTTCCTGCAGCCGGCAGGACCCAGGAGCGGCGGAAGATGTTTGCGAAGAAGAGCAAGGCGCAGATCACGGCAACCCCGGAGAGGATGGCCTTTGCCGGAAGGACTGCGTTGACATCTGTGAAGGTGAGACCCGTGATCAATCGACCTTCTTTGAGCGCAAGGGCGTAGCGATCGAACCAGTAGGCGACTGCCTTGAGCAGGACGAAGACACCGAGAAGGACAGAGAGTTGGACTCGGGCTGAGACTGTGGTGCGATCCTCTTTCACCTGAGGACGGATGCCACCATAGAGATAGTGGACGATCGCGGTAGCGATCAAGGTCAAGACCATCGTGGAGATCGCCCAACCGATCAACGCTTGATAGAAAGGCAATTTGAAGACGAAGAATGAGATGTCGAGATTGAACTGCGGATCGGTGGTGCCAAACTCTTCACCATTTTGGAAGAGGAGCCAGTCCGACCAGAGATTGGTTGCTGAGGAACCGGCGAAGTAGAAGAAGGCGACGAAGATGCCGAGTGTGATCAACTTCTTGATCGGCTCAATCTGAGAGCGGTAGCGCTCAAGGTTGTCCGCTTCGACTGAGAGCGGAACATAGATCGGACGCTTGCGATATGCGATCACGACATTGAGCGTGAGGATCAGGGCCGTGAGAAGACCGAAGATGATAAAGAGCGCTGCCTTGGTAAGTAGGACAGTGGACCAGACAGTGGTGTATTCGACCGACTTGAACCAGAGGTAATCGGTATAGAAGCCGCTGAGTGAGACGAGAACTGTGGCGATGACCGCGAAGACGATGAAGGTGATTGCCAATGGACCTGGCCTTCGTCGTCCGCCGCCTGGTCGTCCTGCGCCGCGGAAGGGATTGTTGAAACCACTATTGGAGAAGTCACCAAAGGTCATGGGCGTAACTTACCCAAACATCCTGAGCCCGCTACCGCAAGGTTTTACAGCTCGCCCTATCCGAAGGATCATCATCGCGAAGGACTTCCACTGCTTCCTTGAGAGTTGCGACCGGGATCACTTGTAGACCGTCGGGTATATGAGCGATGTCATCACAATTGTCGACCGGTGCCAAGAAGATCGTCGCGCCACTACCTCGCGCACCTATCAACTTGCTCTCGATTCCACCGATCGCTCCGATCCGCCCCTTTACGTCGATTGTGCCAGTACCTGCAACCCGCCTGCCACGGATCAGATCCTCTCCCGTCATCTTCTCGATGATGCCAAGTGTGAAGATCATTCCAGCAGAGGGGCCGCCTGTGTCCTTGATGTCAATCTCAATATCGACCGGAGAGTCGAAGTCGACGGTCAAGAAGATGCCGATTGCACTTCCCTGGTCATTGGAGATCAATTCGATCTTGGGGAATGTGAGGATCTCACCATCTCGTTCCACTTCCATCGAGATCTGATCGCCCGACGATTTAGCGCGAACCAGATCGACGATCTCAGATGCTGATGCAACGCTCTTGCCATCGACTTTGAGAATCAAATCACCGATCTTCAGTCGACCTGCGGCATCGGATTCTTCAAGAATCTCGACAATCCGAGCCCGTGTCGCGACTTTGTAGCCGAGGAATGTGAGTGCGTTGTAGATCGCAGATTGTTGCGAGGTCGTCATCTCCAACTTCTCTTGGCTCTTGATCTTCTTCGGATCTGCACCGTCGGGATAGATGGCACTTCGCGGATAGACGCTCTGATCACCTCGGATCCAGGCATAGAGGATCTCTGCACCGAGGACCTTGGTGCGCGGTGTCGTCACGTAGACGGTGGTCAAGAAGAGGCGACCATCCTTATCGCGCTCCGCAACATCCTCTGCAGCAAAGCTCGATGGCACCGAGATCATCTTGCCCAGGACGTTGTCAGGAGTACCGGGTCGAAAGATCACATAAGGCAACGGGATGACGAGTGCGAAGATGAGAACGAAAACGAGGAAGGTGCCAGCCAAGCGAGACCTCGGTGCACGAATCGGTCTCATCTCATAGCCATAAGGCGTGGTGATGAAGGGAATCACTTTGTACTTATCTCAACGAGTACGGTTTTCGAAGTCCGTTGTATTGGCGCCCTTCTCAAGACTCTTTTGGAACTTTTGAAACCTGCCGACAGAGCGGTTGGTCTCGTTCTCGTACTTTGATTGGAACTTCGAGACCCAGATGACATAGGCGATCGCGCCGATGAAGGCGAAGAGTGGAATCAGCCACCAGACGAGAGCCGAAAGGGGTGCGCCCTCCGCTGCAATCGTGCGGGTCGCCTGAAAGATAAGGTCAGGTAGCGCCAGCCCTGAGGGCAATGCGAGGGGCAATGCGAGGGGCAGTGCGAACATGTGGCAAGGCTATGGGATGTAGGGCTTCCGCGAGCTCCGAAGATCGTGATCTGAAGGTCACAGTCTGAGAATTTGATGATCACGGAATACTCACCGCCTTCGACGGGTTACGGCATCAACGGGTCGTAGAAGAACGAGAAGTAGGGGGCACAGTCAATGGCCAATGATTTTGGCTTCGGTCCAAGCGCCTCTAGTGACGACCATGACGACAAGAACCGCGAGAATCCCGAGCCGAACCCACCAAGCATCCCTAATTTCGATATCAACCAGATCTTCGAACAGATGAGAGCGATGGGACTTCCCACCCCGGAACTTCCCGATCATGTCAAGGATCAACTCAACGCCCTCACTGCGATGGCACAAGGGATGATCAATAACAGCCAGAACCCTGATGGTTCCTCGACTCCCTTCAATCTTCCTATCAATGTGATTCGAGATATCTCTCGCCGCACTTTGGCCGCCTCAGGGGAGCGTCCGGTCGGACATCTCGACAGCGATGCCATGAAGGGTGCGTTGCGACTTGCCGATCTCTGGATCGATACCGTCACTGCTCTCCCTAAATCGAAGATCAGTGAAGATGAATCCTTGGCGGCATCGCGAAGCGATTGGATCAACTACTCGATCGATGGTTGGCAATCATTCACGACCCCGCTCGTTGAAGGAATCGCAGAAGCGATGCAACGGATGATCTCCTCGGCAAGTGAGAACCAACCCATCGCGGCACCCATCAACATCTCACAGTTGATGGCAGGTTTCATGGGGACGATGATTCGCACTCAACTCGGTCGCTCGATCGGAAAGTTCTCAACCACAGTGACAAGCGCCCACGACGCGGCGATCCCGCTCTCGGCCACTACCTCCACCTTCCTGATCCCAGAGAATGTCCGCGCCTGGGGAGAGGGTCTCGGTATCGATGAGCGCGAGGTGGAGATCTATCTCGCCCTTCGTGAAGCTGCAGCGGCACGACTCTTCACAGCGACGCCATGGCTACGTGAACATCTCCACGCTCTCGTCAGTAGATATGGCAAAGGAATCAATATCGATGTCGAATCGATGCAACGTCAAGCAGAGGATGCGCTCTCACGTGGTGCGATCGACCCAAGTGACCCGATGTCGATGCAGAACGCCATCACAGAAGGCATCTTCACCCCGGAAGAGAGCGACTCGCAGCGGATCGCACTCGCACAATTGGAATTGATCCTCGCATTGATCGAAGGTTGGATCGATCTCATCGTCGTCGAAGCTGCGGGCGAAAGACTTCCATCACTCTCGCGACTCCAAGAGACGCAACGTCGTCGTCGCGCGACGCAATCACCGACGCAGGAACTCTTCGCATCATTGATAGGTCTTGAAGTCTCACCACGGACGATTCGTGAATGCGCCACCTTTTGGCGTGCGGTGACTGCTTCACTCTCCATCGAAGAACGCGATCGCCTCTGGGAGGATCCATTCGCGCTGCCCACAGTCGAGGAAATCTCGGATCCAGAGAGGTTCCTGAGGAGTAGGCGAGCGCCAGACGATCTTTCCGGACTCGAGGGCTGAGAACTCGCTCTCTCAGTACGAGCTAGAAAAAAGCGAAGCCCCCGGGCGCATGTTCCCTATCTGCCTTCCCCTTGCAGAGAGTGAACCGTTATCCGAGGACTTCGTAGGCGGAAAGTAAAACAATCCCTGAGAAATAGCAATTAGCCACCAGCAAACCAGGAGGCATCTCGCATTCGTTGATGCATCGTCTAGCCCACTTCTAACCCACCAGCACTGACACTCACATCAAGATCTCACTGCGCGACACGCCCGACCAAAGAAAAATACTCAACCTTAGGTTCAGACTTTTCTTGGGTCGATAATTCTCATCACTCTGATTCCAGAATCAATTGCTGCAATCTTGGTCAGAGCGTCGGTGAGAAGACCGATAAAGGCTTGAGTCGGGGAAGAAAGCCGAACGGAGGTGTGGACGATGGGAGGTAACGCTCAGCGCGTGGAAAACTTCCTTCAAGGCGAACTCTTCGACCCTAATCTCTTGGCCATGCCAACGAGATCGACTCCCCCGTCACCAGCTAAGCCACCAACTCAACCACCAAGCATCACCCAACAAGACCCTTCCGAAAGATCCTCGAAGACTCGCAGACACGGTGAGACGCTTCGACTCGACCTTCCTCACGATCCACCGGTTCGCATCGTCAAGAGCAAGCGGCGCAAACGACACATTGCCGCCTATCGCCAGAGCGGTGAGATCGTCATCAGCGTTCCGTTTAGAACGACACGGGCCGAGATCACCGCTTTGATCCCCGAGATGGTGGCACGCGTGATCGCTGGCGAGGAGAAGAGCCGCAAGAGCGAGGATGAACTTGAGGATCGGGCCGCGCTCCTTCTTCGAAGATATCTACCGGAGTTCACGCTCCGTCCAGCATCGATTACCTGGCGCCCGATGAATGAGCGCTGGGGTTCTTGCACCACTGTTGATCGCACGATCCGCATCTCAGAGCGACTCCAAAGCTCGCCGGATTACGTGATCGACTGCGTCCTCTTCCATGAATTGATCCACCTTGAGATCCCTGGCCATGGCGAGGACTTCCACACGCTTCTCTCACGTTTTCCCGACCTCGCCCGAGCGGAGGCCTTCCTCGAAGGCTACGAGGCAGGCGAGCGGGGCTGCTGAATCGGACATTTAGGACGCCCTGACCCATCTCCCACGTATCTCACGCGTGAAATCCCGGAGTGAGCCTGCCTGCGGGGGTATGGTGAGGGCATTCGCCAACAGGCGACGATAGGAGGAAATGAATATGGCTGAGACCTACAAAGGTGAGGCTTACTGCGTGAAGTGCAAAGAGAAGCGTCAGTTCGAAGGCACCGTAAAAGTCTCTGACTCTGGTCGTCGCATGGCTCAGGGCATCTGCCCCACCTGTGGCACCAAGGTCAACCGCATTCTCGGCAAGGCATAAGCCCGCCAACAAACTCTTTACGAGAGAGCCGTCCCGGTTTCGGGGCGGCTCTTTTGCTTTCCTCGATCAGCGACTCTCCGCTATCCACAAAAGCACCCCGCGGGTTAGCGCCAGGCAATCGCGCCAGACCAGAATCCCGCGCTATGGGTCCGCATCACGCTCGCAAAGTCCTCCCGCCCTCACCGCTTCGCTCAACCCGCATCGATCCAAGTACGGTCAACGCAACCTCCTTTCCCGCCACTGCGATCGGTGTCGATGTGATCACCATCGGCGAGGAGCGCGCCGGGGAACGGATCTGGGTTGGCGGCAGCTCCCATGGCGTTGAGGTGACGCGCCATCTTCGCTTCTTCGCCCTCGATGCCCCCGCGCTTCGCTCATCGCTCTTCACCGCCCTTCGGGCGCTCGATGGGACTCGCTCCATCGGTGAATTGAGTTCATCGCTTGAGATTCCTATCGAGGATCTCTCCCGTCTCTTGACCTATCTCGAGGAGGAAGGCCTTATCCACTTCCACTCGGAACGAGTGACGAAGAAAGGCGCACTCTCACCGAGCAACTCCTCGAACTCTCCGCTTCTACGACAAATGAATCGAGGAGAGAGCACTCGTCGAGAGATCGAACGCGCGCATCTGCCTCGAGGTGCTTCATTCCTCAAACGATCCGAGCAATCGATCATCATCGTCTCGGATCAGGCGACATCCATCTCTCCCATTGCCACGACGCTCGCCTCTCTTCTCTTTGGCGCAGGTCTTACTCGAATCAAATTCTTCACTCCAGAATCGATAGCTAAGGATCGACTCAATGCCGGAGCAAAAGCCGAAGAGGTAGCCAAAGAGCTAGCCAAAGAGAAGGTAAGTGATCGAGATCTTGGTCTCTCCATCTTCAATGGTGGCGATGTCGGGGCCAGCAAGATCGAAAGGCTCGCAGAACTCGCGCACCGAAGCGCGATCTTGCCGCTTGAAGAGTCACGATCGATGATCAGTGATGATTTTGATGGAGTCGGTTCGAATCTGATCATCTCGATCGGCTACCCAAGGCCTGATCACCATCAAAGGTGGCTCTCGGAAGATAAGACTTTCTTCCTCGTTCCGGGCTACTTTCAGGGCGAGGTTCGGATAGGTCCATTTGTCATCCCCGGAAAGACGCCATGTCTTCGCTGCTATGAACTCAATCAGATGGAGAACGACTTCTGGCGAGAGCAGTCACGCCAACTCCAACTCTTGCAACTCAGTATCGATCCACCGAAGATCGCATCACACCTCATCGCCTCACGGGCCGCTCACGCCATCCTCACCTGGATCGATGCGGATGAAGTTGGCAGAGAGAACCTCCCTCTCCTTGGCGCGCAGCAAAACCTAACTTTGGAGCCACATCTTGGCCCCACGAATGAGAGCCCACTTCGCATCACCAGGTGGCAGAACCATCCTGAATGTGGCTGTCTTTGGATTCCAGCGGGGCGAACTACCTTCCCCTCATGAAGTCTCTTGCATGGGACATCTCAGTCAGCGCCTCTTCTTGAGATGAAGCAAAGAGCGAGATCGAGATGGCAACTCCATGCTCACTGGAACTTTCACCGGCATCCTCGAGATACCTGACTTTGAGCCTGGGATTGCGCGCGAAGAGATGGAGAAACGGGCGGATCGGGTCAGCGACGAGCCTTGAATCGATCTCCAATTCTTCTTGAAGGAAGAATTCTTCGAAGTCGATGATGCGGGTATCACCAAGTGGAAGGTCGAGGATCGCTCGCACCATCTGCTCAGTGACCGTCGTATAACTCGCACTCTCGCTCCAAAAAGCAAGTGTCGATGCTCCAAACTCTCGTCGAACTAGAGAACCATCCTCGGGATCGATCACGTAGGTAAGAGCTCCCACGAGAGAACTCGAACTCACCTCTGAGATCGCTCGTTCAATCGCAATTTCACCGATCCAGTTCTCAGAGTTGACCTTCGCAATCTCACGGACTGTCCCATCCTCACCGAGAGTGATGATGGGCCAGATTGCTATTTGATTATGTGGTGAACGAGCAATAGAGAACAGGTAGAGAGAATCACGATGCCGGTCAGAGCCGGCTGTAAGGTCTTTATTGATAATCGAATCGAGCATCTCTGGAGTCGTTCGCACTGAGATCTTTGCAACCCCGGTCCGCTCTACAGCAGTCAAGAATGAACGAAGCGCTGCCGAAGGGATGCTGCTATCGATGACAGCGAGGAAGAGTGCGCGATTTGATCCATTCTTGATCAGCCACTCCTTGAATCTCGCCTCTTCGCGGAGCAGATCCGAGAGTTCGAAACCTTCCACGCCGAGATATTCGACACCGAGCGAGCGCGCATACGTCGCGAGAAGAGCGTGATTGTCGCTCCTACCGAGTGCGATGATCAAGGGTCTCACGAGGCGAGAATCTACGCGCTTGATCGCGAGAGCATCTGAATATCGCGCTATGAGACTTAGACTTGACTCATGTTGCGACGCCTCTTCAATGCTCGTTTCGAGTTGATGAAGTTCGGCACCGTCGGAGGCATCGCCTACATCGTCAATCTTCTCCTCTTCAACCTGCTCGTCCATTTCCCCTTCTCTCCGCTCGATGATCGTCCGGTCACCGGTTCCTTGATCGCAGGAGGCGTCTCGATCCTGCTCGCCTACTTCGGAAATCGGTTCTGGACCTGGCGCGAGCGCCCTCGCCGAGCGATGTCCCGTGAGATCTCGCTCTTCTTCATCATCAACGGCATCGGAATCGCGATCGCTGCAGGTGTCCTCTATATCTCGAGATATGTCCTCGGCTTTGACTCCGCCTTCGCTGACAACATCGCAGCGAATGTCATCGGCGTTGGTATCGGCACCATCTTTCGATTCCTGAGTTATCGCATCTGGGTCTTTCCTAAGTCCCTCCCCGAAATGAAGAGCGCTCGCGAAACTGCCTAGTGATCAGATGCCTCGGATAGTCCTTGCCTCCGCGTCGCCATCAAGGCTTCGACTCCTTCGCATGGTCGGTATCGAGCCAGAGATCATGGTCAGTGGCGTCGATGAGGAGAGTGAGGAGTATCAATCCCTCTCGCC